>JAKSKY010000065.1 GCA_024401515.1 Paludibacteraceae bacterium
TTTCAACACAATTTTCATACTCATTGCGACAATTCTCCACTAAAAAATCGCCTTTCCATCCTATTTTTGCGATGTTGTCAATTATGTTTTGAGAGCAATTTTGGGTAAAAACACATCTATATTGTAAGCATATCATGAAAAAACTAAGAGAGAAAGTATTGATTGTTTCTTTGTTCTTCTCTTTTGCCAGTATGGCTGGATCGCATGAGTTCTATGTATCACCTACCGGAAATGATGCGAATGAGGGAACAGAGGAGGCGCCGTTCAAGACAATTGAGCAGGCTCAGAAGCAGGTAAGGACCTTGATTCCCGAGATGGATGGAGACATCACTGTCTTTTTGAGAGGAGGAACTTATCCTTTGTCTAAAACCATTACCCTCACCAATGCGGATGGTGGTAAGAATGGCCATTATGTGCGTTATAAAGCCTATCCGGGAGAAACACCTCTTGTAACGGGTGGTATCCCTATCAAGGATTGGAAAATAGCCGATCCGGCGAATAATATCTGGGCAGCATCCGATGTGGATGGCCGTTTCCGCCAACTCTATGTGAATGGCAAAAAAGCGATCCGCGCCCGCTATCCTAACTTGGGTAGCGACGGAAGCCACAATTTCTTCCGCTTGGCGAAGGTGGATACCTTTGGCAAGCGTTTTGATGTCTATACCGAACAGGTAGGCAACTGGAAACAGTTGGAGAAGGTGGAGATGCACTTGATGATCGCTTGGGCAGAATCTATTTTTCGTTTGAAGAGTATTTCCAATAGAGGGAATATCAGTAAAATCGAGGTGCAAGATCCTGAACATACCATGATTTGGCGAAGGAAGTATCCGATGCTGGGTACCGCCTTTATGAGTAATCCGCCAAGACAACAATGTTTCTATTTTGAGAATGCCTACGAATTCATCGACCAAGAGGGAGAGTGGTATTTGGATGAATCCGCCAATGTTTTGTATTACAAGGCTCGTAAGGATGAGGATATGACCAAGAGCCTGGTGGTAGCACCTCGTTTGGAGAACCTCATCGTGATTCAGGGAGAGAGCACCTCCAATAAGGTAGGTTATATCTCTTTCGAGGGAATTACCTTCGCCCATACCAATTTCACCCTTCCCAGTGAAAAGGGCTTTATGAATCTTCAGGCAGGTATGTACCACTTGGATGTGTTGGATGAACATCCAGGCCAACCTTTGAGCAGCAATAAGTTCTTATTGAAGCGTCCCGCCTCTGGCTTCCGTGTAGAGAACGCCCACCATATCCGTGTGGAGAGCAATGTCTTCGCACAGATGGCCATGACCGGTCTGGACTTTGTCTCCGGTACGAATGATGATATGATCCAAGGCAACATCTTCACAGATTGTGGTGCGGCGGGTATTATGATCGGTAAGTTCTCCGCAAGCGACGCGACAGAGATCCACGAGGCCTACAATCCTTCTGACAAGAACGAAATCTGCACCCGCGATACCATCAAGAATAATTACATCCACCATGTCACGACAGAATCGCAAGGTTCGGTCGGTATCGGTGCGGGCTACCCAAGGGATATCGTCATTGAGAACAATGAGTTGGCTTATATGAACTATTCCGGTATCTCCGTAGGTTTTGGATGGACCAAGAAGGCCACTGCGATGAATAACAACCACATCAATCGCAACTACATCCACCATGTGTCGCAGCTGTTGGCGGACTGTGGACCTATCTACACGCTCTCTAACCAAGGCGAGAGCGGAGAGATCATGTACAACTACATCACTGATATTTCGGGCTCGAAATGGGCGGATTATTGGGTGCTTCCTATCTACTTGGACGAAGGATCCAGTGGTTTTGAGGTGGCTTATAATGTCTATCAAAGAGCGCCAAGCGGCAATGCCGCCAACCAAGCGGGACAAAACTATTGCCACGATAATGACAAGTACAACCAAGATGTCGTGAACAAGGCTGGTATCCAAGCGCCCTATAAAGGAATTTTGACTAAAAGTGTAGTGATATTGCCCGATTTCTCCGAAATAGTGGCACAGGCTCCATTCTTGGGAGAACCGATGACTATTCCTGGCACCATCCAATTTGAAAATTATGATTTGGGCGGACAGAGTGTCTCTTTCAACGATAATGATTTTGTCAATGAGGGGAAATATTACCGAGAGGATGGTGTGGACGTGGTAGCGATCGGGGATTCGCTCCATCCGGAGGATTATGCGATCGGATACACTGCCAAGGGAGAGTGGTTGGAATATACGGTGAACATCGAGTCGAACGATCAATTCTTCTATAAGGCCAGCGTCGCTTCTGGTTTGGAACATTCCGGGTTCCGCCTCTTCTTGGATGGCAAGGCGATTTCTGACACCATTGAGATCCCGCAAGGCGAGAGTTGGGATGTTTATACCACCGTTGATGGCAGATTGATCGCCCCTATGACAGCCGGTGAACATGTCTTGCGGGTGGCGATCACTGGTTCTTACGCTAATTTGAACTGGATTAAATTCGCTAAAAGTGAGGAAGAGATGGCGACAGATGTTGAAAATCTTTCGGTAATGTATGGAGATTGGGAGCTTCCTGTCTATCATATAAGTGGCGTATTGGTTGCCTATATTCATGTTAGTGGATACTTCAACAGAATCTCCGTAGACGAAGCTTTGAGGGCGACAGCACTACGCCCTGGGCTCTATTTTATCCAAAGGCCAGATCATAGATTTATCAAACACATATTCAAATAGACTATTGTAAAAGACTTTTAATTACCATGAGAACATTACATCAATTCTTGTTATCTATGGCAGCCGTTCCGTTGCTTTGCGCGACGAATGTGATGGCTGCGGATGAGTGGACAGGTAATCCCACTGTTTTTGGTGTGAACACTTTGAAACCACATGCCACCTCTATGCCTTACAGTTCGATTGAAGCTGCGAAAAAAGGTGATAGGAGATCTTCCGATTGTTACCAAACTTTGGCGGGCACCTGGAAGTTCTTCCATGTGGATAAGCCCTCTCAGCGCAACAATGATTTTTACAAAGAGAATTACGATGTCTCCAAGTGGGACAATATCGCCGTGCCGGGCTCTTGGCAGACGCAAGGCTATGATCGTCCGATCTATACCAATGTCACCTATCCGTGGGTGGGAACCGACTACGGATTGAAGGCGCCTAACGCCCCTACGAACTTCAACCCGGTGGGTCACTACAAGCGTACCTTTAAAATCTCGGACGATTGGGACGGGAAGCGTATCCGCCTCCATTTTGAGGGCGTGGAGTCTGCCTATTATGTCTGGATCAACGGACAATATGTAGGTTATAGCGAAAACTCCTTCACCGACCACGAGTTTGATGTGACCGACAAGGTGCGCAAGGGAGAGAATAATATTGCCGTGCAGGTATTCCGCTGGTGCGACGGAAGCTGGTTGGAGGATCAGGATTTCATCCGCCTTTCCGGTATTTTCCGTGACGTCTATTTGTACGCCTCTCCTAAGACGCATATCCAGGACTTTCAGATCAACGCCTCTTTGGCCGACAACTACAGGGATGGCGCCTTCTCCGCCAATGTGTGGATTGATAACTTCGATTCGAAGAGTTCCTCACCGCTCTCTTTGCAATTGCAGTTGATGAAGAAGGGAAGTTCGAAAGTGGTGAAAGAGGTGACCGAAAATGTTCCTTCCATCGCTGTGAACGGCGAGACGCGCATCAACTTTAACTTTAGCGTATCCGCTCCAGATTTATGGTCAGCCGAGGCGCCTAACCTTTATACTGTCCTCATGGTGTTGCGAGATGCCTCAGGTAACGTTTTGGAGGCCGAGAGCGCCCATGTGGGATTCCGCAAGGTGGAGCTGAAGAAGAATGCGCAGGGTATCACCTGTTATTGCATCAATGGTTCGCCGATCAAGTTCCGGGGTGTGGACCGTCATGAGATCGACCCCGACCATGGCCGCGTCTTATCTACAGAGCGTATTTACCAAGATATTGTCTTGATGAAGAAGTTCAACATCAATGCGGTGCGTACTTCCCACTATCCGAACGATCCTCGTTTGTACGATATCTGCGATAGTTTGGGTATCTATGTATTGGATGAGTGCAATGTCGAGACACACGGTGTGCGCGATGATATTCCGAAGAGCCGTGACGAGTGGCGCGCCGCTTGTGTGGAGCGTATGAACTCTATGGTGCAACGTGATAAGAACCATCCATGCGTTGTGCTCTGGTCGTTGGGTAACGAGGCAGGCGGTGGAAATGTCTTCACCTCCATGTTGAACCAAGCTCACTCCGCCGATCCTACCCGCCCAGTTCATTATGAGGGAGATTGGAACAATGCGGATGTATGCAGCTGGATGTATTATGGTCCGGGAGCCATTTATGGATACAACAACAATAACAAGCCTATCATGCTTTGCGAGTATGAGCATGCAATGGGTAACAGTGTGGGTGATTTGAAGGAGTATATGGATGCCTTCTATGCCAATCCACGCTCTTTCGGTGGTTTCATTTGGGACTTTATCGACCAAGGACTTCGCCGCGGCAACACCCAATACTTCAACTTCGGTGGCCTTTGGAAAGCAGGAGATCCTAACGATGATAACTTCTGTGCCAATGGTTTGGTCTTCCCAGACCGCACGCCGCAGCCTGAGTTGTATGAGGTGAAGCACCAATACAGCAATATCCGAGTGAAGGCGAAGGACTTGTCGAAGGGAGTTGTCACCATCGAGAGCCGATTCAATTTTGTGAACGTAGGACAAATGGCCGATTGCATGTGGCAGTTGAAGGAGAATGGCAAGGTGATTCAAGAGGGAATGCTCCCTTCATTGGACATCTCGCCTCTAACATCCAAGGATGTGACCATTCCATTTACCCGCCCTAATCTAAAGGTGGGCGCAATCTATCATTTGGATTTGGATTTTCAGTTAAAAGAGACCACCAATTGGGCGACCGCCGGTCATAGCATCGCCCATGAGCAGTTCCGATTGTCTTTGGGGGCTGCACTTCCTGCGAAGGTGGATCTTTCAGAGCTAAGCGCTTTGAAGGTGACGGATGGCAGCAGTGAGATTAAATTCAGTGGCGAACGTTTTGAATTGACCATCGATAAGAAGGCTGGTATCATCACTGATTATACCATAAACGGTACGACGCAATTGATCAAGAATGGCCCTGTGCCTAATTTCTGGCGCGCCCCTATTGACAATGACAAGGGAAACCGCATGGAGTCGCGTTGTGCCGTTTGGCGTAATGCGGGTGCGAAGCGCAGTGTGGGAAATTGCTCGCTTACCAAGATTTCCGATAAGGAGAGCAAGGTTAGTTTCTCTATTGGATTGCCAGAGGCAGGCAGCTCATCCATGTCGATGAGTTATACGGTTTATGCGAGTGGAGATGTCGTGGTGGAATACAATGTCTCGCCTGACGCCTCCAAATCCGAGTTGCCGAATGTAGGTACTCTCTTCACCATTCCTGGCGGATTTGAGAAGGTGACCTATTTCGGCCGGGGCCCTCACGAGAACTATGTGGGCAGACGTACCAGCGCCTATGAGGGTATCTATACTACCTATGCCGATTCGATGACCATCCCTTATATGGAGATCGGCGAGACTGGACAACGTACCGATGTGAGATGGGCGACTCTGACCAACTCCGTGGGTGTCGGATTGATGGTGGTTGGTTCTCCTGTGATGGAATTCAGTGCGCAACACTATACTCCGGAGCAGTTGACCAATGTGAAGTTGCCATGGGATCTCAAGCGTGACAACGATATCACCCTTCGTGTGGATTACCAACAGATGGGCTTGGGCGGTATCGACAGTTGGGGTTCTAAACCATTGGATGACTATATGTTGTTCTCCAAGAACAAATATTCCCATAAATTCCGCATCACTCCATTGTTTGGTAAGTTGGATGATCTCTGCGCATTGGCGAATATTGGTTTTAAGAATTTGCAGACCAGTGATCAGACGGAGAAGTATCCAACCTTGGACTATGTGGTTCCAACGCAGACTCCATTCAAGGATTTGACCGTTCCAGGCCGTATCCAAGCGGAGGATTATGACGAGGGTGGTATGGGCGTCTCCTTTTACGACAACGATATGGTGAATCAAGGAGGTACCTACCGCGACGACGACGTGGATGTTGTCGCTACCGACAATGGATATGCCATCGGCTATACCGCAAAGGGAGAGTGGCTCAAATATACGCTCCAAGTGGAGAAGGATGGCACCTATCCTTTGAAAGCCAACGTTGCCAGTGGATTGGAAGGAGCATCCTTCGATATCTTGATGGATGGCAAAGTGGTCTCCTCCGTCGTGATTCCTAAGGGCGAGGATTGGGATACCTATTCGGAGGTCATCATGGAACCGATCGCATTATCAGCGGGAAAGCATGTAATGACCATCTCCTTCACCGGAAGTTATGGCAATGTGGATTGGATCCAATTGGGCGAGGCCGATTTGACCGGTTTGAGCGATATGGTAAGTGAAAATTCAGAGGCTGGTATTTACTCGTTGTATAACGTGACGGGCGTATACCTTGGCAAGTTGAAATTCTCTTGTGCGCCAGATCAACCAGTTGTGGATGCCCTCATGAGAAAGCAAGGTATGAAATCAGGCATTTACCTATTGCATGGCGACAAGAACCACAAGTCCAAATTATTTGAGTTTGTAGAATAATAGTTTTGTATAGGAGGCCTTAGTGGTCTCCACCTTTTGTGTGAAATTATTTATGGTGGGCGTCCATCTCGAAAGAGGTGGACGCTTTTTTTATCTTAGGACATTCAATTGTTAAACATCAATTTCCCATTTAATTTCTTTGTGATTTTTTATTCGAAATAGGCGCTCTTTTTCTCTTGATGAATTTATTTTTATAGTGTTAAGTATTTATATATCAACAAAATAATATCTATTTTGTGAATTTTGTAGCATACGTTTTGACGCTAAAATTGGCGTGAAATTTATGATGGTTGAATAGAATTTTATGAGTCTTTTTGGCCTTGCGCTCTACATTTGCATCAAATCAAATCAACAATATCATGAGATACATTTTTAGAACAATCGCATCATTTATGTTGCTTGCAAATGTTTCCATTGCATCTGCGGTTACATTAAAAGTGGAGTTGGCGGATAGTATCCGTCCAGTGACTCATTGTGCTTCCGGTTCGTTATATGGTATTACGGAGAATGAGCCCAAAGATATTCAAGGCTTGGTGGCTCCTTTGAAGCCTCACATGTTCTGTCAACCACCAGAGGGTAAGAGCTACAACCAACACCCTTACGGTGACGGTTATGTTGTGGCGAAGAGAATCAAGGATATTCCAGGCGCATCCGTGCAAATCACTTTGCCAGACTTGTTGCCTAACTGGCCTTATAAGTGGCCAGGCATCCAAAGCTGGTTGAGTTCAGTGGAGAAGCAAGTGAACAGAAGATTCACTGAGGGCATCGATAATATTCATAGTTATGTGATCTGGAATGAACCAGATGGAACTTGGAACAATAATAATGGTGATATCAAGTCCACTGTATGGAAGCCTACTTTTGAATTGCTTCGCAGATTGGATCCAAAGACGCCGATTGTAGGTCCATGTATCGCTTACTACAATGAGTCAAGAATGAGAGACTTCTTGAAATATTGCAAAGAGAACAACTGTTTGCCGGATATGATTTGTTGGCACCAATGGGGTAGTGGCGGTCTTGCCGGTGCTGTTCGCAGTGTCAGAAAGTTGCAACAAGAGTTGGGTATTCCAGAGCGTCCTTACTGTATCAATGAGTATTGTGCGGGATCTGATGCCCAAAATCAAAAGTATGAGGGTTGCCCAGGTTACTCTGTTCCTTTCATCGCGAAGTTTGAGCGTTATGGTATCGAGAGCGCGACCATCTCTTGGTGGCATGTTCCACACCCAGGCCGTTTGGGTAGTTTATTGACCGACGATGGACAAAAGGGCGGCGGTTGGTGGCTCTACAAATGGTATGGCGACATGGAAGGATACATGTCAAGAGTCACTCCTCCAAATGATGATAGTGATGGCGTGGACGGTTTCGCCTGCGTGGACAAAAAGCACAATTGCGCTAGCATCGTCGTTGGCGGAAAGACAGTTGGAACTACAGATGTTGTGATTTCAAAGATTCCTGATTTCTTGGGCGGAACCGTTAGGGTAAGAGTGGAGCGTGTTAGATGGCAGAGCATCAATACTCCTGTCAGTGGTACCGAATTGGTTTCAGAGTCAGATATGGCGATTAACGGAGGAACCCTTACCGTTCCTGTGAAAATCGAGAGTGAGTTGTACGGTTATCGTGTCTACATTACTCCTTTGAATGTACCCCAAGATCCTTATAACAATATCGTAGCCACTATCCCTGGTACTATTGAGGCTGAACATTTTGATGTTGCTGGACAAGGTTTTTCTTTCTATGATAATGATGATGAGAACAAGGGTGATGGCAACTTCCGTAAGAATGAGGGTGTTGACGTTGTAAAGTCAGACAATGGTTTGGCCATTGGTTACACCGAGAAGGGTGAATGGTTGGAGTACACCGTAAATGTGGAGAACAGCGATGATTATGACATAACTGCAAAGGTTTCCAATGGTGGTGAGACGGAGGGGTTTAAACTTTTTTTGGATGACAAGGAGTTGACTGAGTCTTACACAATTCCACAAACTTGTGATGATTGGAGTGTTTATGAGGAGATCCCTGTCACAAGAGCTCATCTTGAGAAGGGCGAACATATCTTGAAATTACAAATTGTAGGCAACTACATTAATGTGGATTGGTTGAAGTTCTCGACATACGATCCGACAGGTTTGGAGAATATCCTTGATTACAGTAATATCGAATCTATGAAGGACGCTATCTTCTATGATATGGAGGGCTTGCGTATCAACAAAAAGGATTTGCAGTTGGGTAAAGTTTACGTTGCTGTTACTCCAGAACACAAGTCGGGCGTGAAATTCATCAAAAACGCAAACAAATAAGTCTTATACAAATAAATATGATGTTTTCAAGTGTCCAGCTTCCGTGAGGTGGCTGGGCACTGTTTTCTACGGGAATAGGAGCGTCAGGCGGAAATCTTTGCATACGCTTCATTGATCCGTGCCATCATCGCCTCGCATTCCTCCTTACGGTTCGCGTTTTTCGGAAGGTCAGGATGGTGCTGTAGCGCCAATTGGTGATAAGCCCTCTTCACCTCATCAGGAGAGGCGTTCTCGGATAAGCCCAACAGATTGTAGTAGGGCTTTAGGTAGTTGATGGAGTTACTGTAGCTCCTTCTCTCTTGATGGTCGGTATGGTAGGAGTAGGAGTCGAACTCCGTGCGCAACGACTGAAAACGTTGGTTGAAATAGTTGATCCAAGGTTCGGTGAATTTTACCCCTTTCATCATCGCTTGCAACAGCTTCCATTCATCATTTTTGATGCCGTCTTCCGTGGCTGCCAGTTTAAAGAACAGGGTGAATATACTCTTCCATGTTCCGGTTTCTTGTTTTCTGATATATGCGAAAGCTTCTGCCATACTCTTATCCAAGGATGGGTTGTCTAGGAATGGTATGGCGTCGTCGCTATAGGTCTCTTTTAAAATATCTACTTGATTCGCTCGGGCGGAGGGGTTGAGTTGCGTGATTTGCCGTATGATCACGGAGAGATAGACGCCCTCCTTTTTGTAGTGTTTATATTTACGCACATATCTACGCCAACGGGTTTCCCAGAAGTATGAGAAATAGTTTCTCTTTACCCTTTTTGCCGAAGTGTCAAAATATATTAACAATGGCGCAAGGATAATAACGATGATCGAGGCGATGAAGTTGAATATTCTATAGTATGTGATCTTTCTCATAGCTATTATTCATAAATAGTGGCTACAATTTTTCTCGCACCCCCTGCCGCGCGGAATTCGCAGAGATAAATGCCCTGCCAAGTACCCAAGTTGAGTCTGCCATTCGTGATGGGGATGTTGAGGCTCACACCAAAGAGAGAACTTTTGGCATGGGCGGGCATATCATCGGAGCCCTCCAATATGTGGTCGTAATAGGGTTGGTCTTCCGGAACCAGATGGTTGAGGATCTTCTCCATATCGGTCCGAACATCGGGATCTGCGTTCTCATTGATGGAGAGGGCGCAAGAAGTGTGTTTGACAAACAGATTCAGCAAACCAGTTTGGGGAAGCGGGTGAGGCAACTGATCCATGATTTCCCTTGTGACAAGGTGGGAGCCTCTACGTTTGGCGCTGAGGGAAAATTCGGTCTGTCTTATCATAATTCTCTCTATTAATCGATCTACTGTTATTCGTCGCAAGATCCGTTTTGGGCGAAGCGGCGCCACTTTTCGATGAGTTGTCGGAAATCGTCAGGCCACTCAGAGTCGAAATAGAGCTCTTCGCCAGTGGTAGGGTGGACAAAGCCCAAGGTCTTGGCATGGAGCGCTTGTCTTGGGCAAATCTCCAAGCAATTCTTCACGAATTGTTTGTATTTGGCGGTGGTGTTGCCTCGTAGGATTTCATTGCCGCCATAGCGTTCATCCGCGAAGAGGGTGTGTCCGATGTGTTTCATGTGGACGCGGATTTGGTGGGTACGGCCTGTTTCCAATCTACACTCCACGAGGGTAACGTAGCCGAAACGCTCCAAGACACGGTAGTGTGTCACCGCATGTTTGGCATTGGGATTTTCTCCCTCCGGGAATACGGTAAAGAGCATGCGGTCTTTCGGATCACGGCCTAAATCGCCTGTGATGGTTCCTTCATCCTCTGTGATATTTCCCCAAACCAAGGCGTTGTAGAGGCGCTTGGTGGTCTTGTGGAAGAATTGTTTGCCCAAGTGGGTCTTTGCGTCTTCGTTTTTGGCGATGATGAGCAATCCGGATGTGTCTTTATCGATGCGGTGGACCAATCCCAATCGGGGGTCATCCACATTGAATTCGGGGTTGTCCTTGAGATACCAAGCCAATGCGTTGAGCAGAGTGCCTTGGAAGTTGCCGAATCCAGGGTGTACCACCATACCGGGTTGTTTGTTGACGAGGATAACATCCTTGTCTTCGTATACGACATTGATAGGAATCTCTTGCGGAATGATCTCGAACTCAGAAGGCGGGTAGGAGAGCATGATGGATATCACATCCAATGGCTTCACGCGGTAGTTTGATTTCACGGGATTGCCATTCACAAGAATGCACTTCGCATCCGCCGCATCCTGGATACGGTTGCGGGAGATGTTGGACATGATGTTCACCAAATATTTGTCGATTCTGACCAAAGAGTGGCCCTTTTCGACCGTGAATCGGAAGTGTTCGTGGAATTGGCCGTCATTGCCCAATTCAGCGCCGTTCTCCTCCTCTTCGTTCTCTAAATCTTCTAGCTCTTCGTCGATCATTTGAATAGGTCCTCTTCTTCAGTCTTAGCTTCAGATGGATTTTCGTCGTTATAGTAAATCTCTTCCACTGTCTCCAACAATGAAAGGTCTTTGGTCATGTAAAGTTTGATGGCGCTACCCATGCTCACCTTTGACGCGGTGACAGGTTCTTGCTTGAAAACGATATATTGCGCCTTTTCGTCATCATCGATAGGTTCCTCGTTGTAGATGACCTTGCCGATGTTGAGGAAGGAGGTATGGGCCATATTGGTAGCCCTTTCCAAAGTGAGTTTTCTAAAACTTGGGACCTCGCATAATTCATTGTTCAATCCTCTGCCGACAAACAACGTTACCGCCGAACCCTCTGGGATACGCATGCCCACCTCTATAGGCATGTTCTTTTGTTTGACGGATTGGACCAAATCCTTGAATTCGGAAGTGACATAGACGATGCTATCCACCTTCAATCCTACGGAGTGAAGCATGGATTCAGCTTGTCTAAGTGAATATTCGCGGATGTCCGGCATAGGCACTTTTCTAACGGTAGAAGAGTTGACGGTCAAGTAGATGGTACGTCCCTCTTTGATTTTCGCACCTGCCTCAGGGGTTTGTTTCGCAATTGCGCCCAATGGCTTATCTTTCACGTAGATAGAATCGATCACCTCATATTTCAACGCCTGTTTCTCCAAAAGTTCGGAGGCCTTGTCCGGCATCATGTTCACTAGGTCTGGTACAATTAGTTCTTGTCCATGGTTGGTATAGGAATTCAACCAAGCGAAGGTCGCCTTGTAAATGATGAACAATAAAAGGATGGCCGCCACGAAACTAATCGTATATGGATTGATGAATATTTTTTTAGCGTCGAATTTCATAAAGTTGTAATTTTTTTACAAAAATACGATATTTTTTCACTTTTGGGTAAGGTTTAGGGGAAAACTCTGCCCTTGGTTTCCCTAGATGTGATCCTCTGGCCGAGGGAACCGATTACCAGAATTTCTTCTGGCTTTCGTTGTATTCGAAACCGCCTTCGGCCAATTTCGCGATGAGTTCCTCCTTATCGATATCCATGGAGTCGCACATTTCATCCAATGAGTCATAGTCGTCACGCAGCTTCATGTTGACGAAGCTGAGGAGCATATTGATATCTTGTGGCAATTGTTCCATTGTAAAATTATTTAGGGGATTATAAAACGAAAGGCGCACCGAAAAGATGCGCCTTTATTCCTTCTTTGTTTCGAGAAAGATTATCGTCTTGTAGTATACTCGTCAGAAACGGTAAGTTTCTTTCTACCGTGTGCTCTACGAGATGCTAATACTCTACGTCCGTTAGCAGTCTCCATTCTTGAACGGAAACCATGCTTGTTCTTTCTCTTTCTGATTGATGGTTGAAATGTTCTTTTCATTGCCGTGTATATTTATTATTATTTTTATTTCTTTCCTTGTTTCTACATCGAATTTCGGATTGCAAAGATAGCGGTTTTCTCCGATAATTCAAATTGTTGATAACTTTTTTTAAAAAAATCCTCACTTTTTATCTAGGATTCGGTCAATTTTATTGATTATCAAATTGTTATCTATTTCGCATAGACAGGCGTAATCACCTCTCCTGCATGGTTCCTTGCCATAAATGGAGCAAGGCCGGCAAGGCATATCGAGTTGCACCGCATTGTCTGGCTCCTGTCCAAAGCCATAAAATCCCGCGAAAGGATGGGTGGCGCCCCAAATGGAGACCACAGGAGTTTGGACAAGGGAGGCGAGGTGCATATTGGCCGAATCCATAGAGAGTAGCACGTCGCATCGGTTCAAGATCTGTAACTCCTCCATCATCGTAAATTTGCCGGCCAATGATAGGGTGTTAGGATATTTAGCGGTCCATCCGTTGAAGACTTCCGTCTCGGTTTTTCCGCCTCCGAAAAAGAGGATTTGCGTATCTTCTCTCTTCGCATAGTGCGCAATGATCGCTTCCGTCTTTTCAAGGGGAAGAATCTTTCCTTTGTGCTGTGCGAAAGGGGCGATGGCGATTCTTTTGGTGGCGGAGGTTGCGATCTCCTTCTCTATATTTTCAGGGAGGGCGATCTCCTTGGCCATTAATCCCTCAAATTGTAGTTCGAAGGGATAGCCAGCCTTTGCGAAGACATCCAAGTATCGTTGGATGGAGCTTTTCAGATGTTTTTTATTAGGGTTTTGGGCGGAGACGAGTTGTTTTTTCTCCGCACGTCCCTTGTCGATGACATGGACAGGCTTGCCCGATGTACGGACAATGGTTCGTAGGATTTTGCTGCGTAACACATCGTGTAGGTCCACCATCTGTTCAAAGGTGTATTCCTTCTTCAATTTCTTGAAGAGTTTCACCATGCCGAAGGTGCCTTTGTAGGTTTGCTTGGTATCTACGGGAACGAATGTGACACGGTCCATTCCCTCGAATAGGGTGGAGAGGCGAGGGGCTGACAACATGATGACACCCATGTTGGGATACGTGCGAAGAAAAGAGGCGATCACGGGAACCGTCATCGCCACATCTCCCATAGCGGAAAGCCTCATTACCAATAGGTTTTTCTCCACCATCGTTTTTATTTTTTGCCGTAAAGGATTGGATTGAGGTTAGGATCGTTGTACATCTTCATCTGTTTGTAGACCTTCATGTAACGGTCACCGTTCTCAATATCCTTGATGAGTTGGTCAATAGCGGAAGAGAGGTCCTCGCGTTGCTCCAAAAGGACATCCAATTTCTTTTGGCATGCGGCCTTGTGGTCTGCTGAGACATCCGTTCTCTCCACTTCGTTACGCATGTGATAGATCTTCAATGCGAGGATAGAGAGACGGTCGATGGCCCAAGCGGGACTCTCTGTATTGATGACAGCGGATGCTTTCACCTTCACGTTGCTGTATTTCTCCAAGAAATAGCTGTCGATACGCTCCACCAAGTCAGTTCTGTCTTGGTTGGATTTGTCGATTCTACGTTTGATGGCTAATGCCTCCACCGGATCGATCTCCGGATTTCTGATGATATCTTCCAAGTGCCATTGTACGGTGTCGATCCAATTTTTTAGATAGAGGACACTTTCGATGGTTTGAGCCTTGAATGGGTTGACCATGGTTGCGTCCACATCGTCAGTTTTGTGGTAATCGACAATGACACCGTCGAATAACTTGTTTGCGTCTTGACTGAAACTCATATTGGTTAGCTACATTGTTTTCCGCAAAGATAGTTATTTTTGGGAAACTTTTTTGAAAAAAGTATTGAAACCAATTCATAAAAAACCCCGAAAGTTAGACAAAAAACTTTCGGGGTTTCTGGTTAAGGCAAATCCGTTATTATCGGATTGATATTTTCTCTTTAAATAGGCCTTCATTAGATTCAACTACCACCAAGTATAGTCCGGCAGGCAATGAGGCGATGGAGAGGGCTCCCACCTTCTCGGCGGAGGCAACCTTCATGCCGTGTAAGTTGAATAACATGATGCTATTCGCATCGGTCATCGCGCCATCCTTCAAGATTCGTATTTCGTCTGGATAGAGCGCCAATTCCACATGGGT
The DNA here is from genome assembly GCA_024401515.1 of Paludibacteraceae bacterium. GTDB lineage: Bacteria > Bacteroidota > Bacteroidia > Bacteroidales > Paludibacteraceae > UBA1181. The sequence goes on from JAKSKY010000065.1 coordinate 14,827, forward strand.
GCTGGATCCGTACATATCCTCTACTCCAGTGAGTACTGGCGGTTCACCCATCACCTCCATGATCTTCTGTACCATTTGCGGTTGGTTCCATTGGCCAGTAGTGCGGTTCATAAATCCGTGGCACTCTCCGTTCTCGTTCGGGTTAGACCAACCCTCCTTCAATCCCTGTTGGTAAGTTGCCCAGGTGGTACCGTTGTCCCACAACACGCAAGGCATCTTGTACTCCTTGGCGATTCCGTAGAATGCGTCGAACCACTGTTTGCGTGTCTCGTCGCCCTGCCCCTTGTCGGAGATGGAGGTCTCGTCGATCACGACGGGGATGTTTCTCGTCACGAATTTATCGTAGCATGGGCGAAGCACGTCGCGGATGGTCTGTTTGTCGCTCTCTTGGAAGTAGGTGCGGTTGCCTGAGAGGCAAAGCTCCGTAGGGCGATAGGCATGTATCTCGATACCAATACGGTTTTGGGAAGGGTCGTTTGGCATCTGGAATTTGTTGGTGACGGCTCCCTCAGGGGATGCGTCGTAACCTGGAATCAGAATCATACGGTCGCGGTTGTTGGCGTGGCCGTTGTTACGGATCGCGTCGACTGCGGCTTGGTTCATGGCGTTGATGACACCCATCGCCTCCACCACCTGTTGCTGACTTGGATTGTCGGTCGGATAAAACCACCATTCGTTTTGATCACCTATCAAGCGTGGCTCGTTGAGCGTCTCGAAAATCAACTTTTGGTCGTACTCCTTAAAGTATTCCGCCAACTGGCTCCAGATGTCCGTCACATACTTGATGGACTGGTTTTTATTGTTGTTGGTAGGCCAGAAATAGGGGTGGTTCCACTGATCTCCGTTGTCATGGTGGATGTTGAGAATGACAAACATATCGTTGTCAATACCGTAGTCCACTACCTCTTTCACGCGTTTCAACCACGCGTCGTCGATCTTGAATTGGTATTGTCCGTTGTTGGAGGTGTGCTGTCCCCAACTGACAGGGATGCGGAGTGTCCTGAATCCGGAGTTCTTGACGTTGTCGATCATGCTCTTCGTGATCTTGGCGTTACCCCATGCCAATTCAGTATTTACGCCTGTATAACCTTGCTTGAATGCGTCCAGCGAGTTTCCGACATTCCAACCGGTGTACATCAATTGGGAAATCTCCATGGCACTCTTACCCTGTACTGTAGCGGCGAGGGTGGTGTGTGTAGTCATGGCGAAAGCAGCTGCCGCGATGGCTGAGATCCAACTTTTAGTGTTAGTCATATCATTAATTGCTATATTGGTAGTAATAATCGTTATCTGTTGCGAAAATAAGTAATCTATATGATATAAGCAACAATCCGCCGATAAGCCGCTAAAGGGATAAAAAAAGTCCCGACTGCGATAGCCGGGACTTATTGTTTAAGTATTCTGATTGTTAATACTTTACTGGGCGAATGAAGCAGCCATCCAAGACGCTTCCGTACTCAGTTTTGATTTTGGAGCTATTATATGTAAAACGCATTGCTTTACCCTCCTCCTTGTTGAAGTAGCAGCTCCAGTAGTATCCGGCAGATCCTACGTCTTTCATCTCTTTCTCAGTTAGAAGGGTCTTTGACATATAGCCAGTAGCAGGGAAGAAAAGGGTATTTCCTGTAGATTTACTGGTTAGCAACAATCCCTTCACGTCGTCCATAGTGGTCAACTTTGTGGTGCAAGAGTCTAGCAACTCTTTGAATTCAGTTGGAGTAGGTATTCTCCAGCCATCACCCAAGATAGTGTTTGCGGCATCCTTTTGGCTTTTGATTACGCCATTGTCGTTATAAAGGTCGAGCATGTTAATGGATCCACGATAATCGCTTGGTGTGGTGGAACCCCATTGGAAATAGTCTCCTGCTTGAGATTCAGAAGTGGCACCCAAGTTGTATCTGTGCCATTTAACGGATGTACCCATGTCCACCATGTTCTCGTCCAAAGTTTCGTCATCACCACCGCAAGCCATAAAACCCAAAGAGAGCAACATTGCGGATGCCATCATTAATAATTTTCTCATTTTTGTATTGAATTTTTATAATAGCCCTTGTTGTCATTGATGTAGGGAGTCAGGGCCGTTAACTTCTCACTACACATAAAAGCTCCTAGTTGTGGGGCATATTCCGAGTCTACTATGCCACAAAAAGAGGGATATTCCGAAGAATCCCCCTTTTATTTTTAGAAATTGTCTAGTCCTGAAATAGCGTTACAAAAAAAAGTAATGTTATGGAAGAAAAAAG
>JAKSKY010000066.1 GCA_024401515.1 Paludibacteraceae bacterium
GATCATATGTTATTTAAAATCAATCCACATGTTTCTCCGCCCAAATCCTTGCCGCGGCCGCAACAATCTCTACACAAGGACGTTTGGCATAATAAGCCGCATTCCTTTCCGCAGGTTTGTAGGTCTCCTTCGCATCCTTATCCAAACCTAACAAATCTCGGCATTTCAAAAAACCGTTCGCAGCCGTGAAATCCGCAGCCAGCTCTTGTACAATACGGTAATTTTCCCCCTTCGCCTCAGCATTCTTAGGATCCGTACTGCCATACTTTAATCCAGCCAATAAAAAAATTCCACAAGCCGCTCCGCATGTTTCACGCATACGGCCAATGCCACCACCAAAAGAGGATGACACTTTCAACGCCTGCTCCTCTGTCAATCCATACAAATCAGCGAATGCGGCGACTACAGATTGAGAGCAATTAAACCCACTTTTAAAAAGTTCTTTCGCTCTTTCTATTCTTTCTTCTTTATTCATAAATTCAATGATTTTTATCTATAAATTAAATATATAATACAACAAAATCATAAATCTCAACACCAGTTTTATCAAAGATATCTAATGATTTCTTGCCAAAAACATTCCCTTTTCAAGGTTAATGAGCGATTTATAACTTATTGAATATCAATATACAAACACCAATAAAAAAGAAAAAGGAGAAACCTTTTCGTCTCTCCTTATCCGTGGGCCCAACAGGGCTTGAACCTGTGACCCCCTGATTATGAGTCAGGTGCTACTAACCAACTGAGCTATGGGCCCTACTTGCAATTAACAAAAAATCGTTACCTTTGCAAAGCGTCGACAAAAGTAGTATTTTGTCGGCAAAGTACAAAATATTCGATAAAAAAAGAAGACGATGGAATTGATAGACGACAAGGAATTAGCGTGTAAAGAGGGACTTGCTCTCACAATTGGTTTCTTCGACGGCGTTCATCACGGACACCTATTTTTAGCAGAGCAGTTAGCTCAAGTGGCAAAGAGAGAAGGACTCAAATCAGCCGTTCTGACCTTTTGGCCCCATCCAAGAATCATTTTGAACGAGGATTACCAACCAAGACTTCTCAACACCTATCACGAGAAGCTATCGTTGCTCCAAAAGCTTCCTGTGGATTACTGCGTACAAATGCCGTTCACCACAGACATTTCCAACCTCAGCGCCCATGACTTTATGGAGAAGATTCTCCGCGACCGTCTTGGCGTGAAACATCTGCTTATCGGATATGACCATCGCTTCGGCAAAAACCGCGAGGAGGGCTTTGACGACTACTGCGCATACGGCAAGGAACTAGGTATTACTGTAAGCCGCGCCGAACCTTACGAAGAGAATGACTTCACCATCAGTTCCTCATTCATCCGTAACCTATTGGGTGTGGGAGACATTGAATTAGCCAACAAATACCTCGGTTACGAATACAACATAGTCGGTACCGTCATACATGGCAAACAAAACGGCCGCAAATTAGGGTTCCCTACTGCGAACATAGAGCCGGAAATATACAACAAATGCATTCCTTGTTATGGCGTATACGCTGTGAAAGTGGAAGTCAAAGGCGAAATATACAAAGCGATGGCATGCATCGGAACACGTCCAACGTTTGGCGGAGGAGAGGTATCCATAGAAGTAAATATCTTCGATTTCAACGAGGATATCTACGATGAGAAGATCAAGGTGACATTCTTGCACAAGCTAAGGGCACAAAACAAATTCTCTTCCGAGGAGGCCCTCAGAGCGGCCATCACGGAGGATAGAGAAAAAGCGTTGCAGATTTTAGCCAACGAATAATCCAAGCGACAGGATTGCCATGACAGTTGATGTGATCATACCCACCTGCCAACCAGGACCGGAATTGCTGCAACTACTGCAATCCCTACTTGAACAAACCATCCGTCCGAACAAAATTATCCTGATGAACACATTGACGGATGGCATGGACAGGAGACGCTTTGACGAATATTATCGCATATCGGACAATATCTCCATCACCCACATTGAACCATCTGAGTTTGACCACGCCACCACGCGGAACCAAGGAGCGAAACAGAGCAGTGCGGACTATATGCTTTTCTGCACGCAGGATGCCGTTCCAGCCAATAATCAACTCATAGAGAAATTATTGCTACACCATAACGAGGAGGTGGTTCTCTCCTACGCCAGACAAATCGGCGATCCCCAATACCCAATAGAAAGTCTATCCAGGGAGTTCAACTATCCACCCTATTCACAAATCAAGAGAGAAAAGGACAAGGAGCAACTTGGCATCAAGACCATCTTCAGTTCCAATGTGTGCGCCTTATATAATTGGAAAGTTTTTTGGGAATTAAATGGATTTTCCGACCACAACATCTTCAACGAGGACATGCTTTACGCATACTGCGTCATCAAATCAGGCTACGCAATAGCATACGAATCGGAAGCGGTCGTGAAACATTCACACAACTATGGCAGCAAGAAAATCTTCCACCGTTTCTTCGACCAGGGGGTCTCCCAATATATGAACCAAGCCATATTCAAGCAATTCTCTTCCATGAACGAAGGGAAAAAACAAGCTTATTTCATTCTAAAATCCTTATGGGAAAGGAAAGAGTTCCTTAATATTTTCCGTTTCCTAGGACAAAGCTTCGCCAAGGTAGTAGGTTATCAACTGGGATTGCACCATCGATCACTCCCCACAAAATGGTGCAAAAAACTTAGCATGAACAAAAACTTTTTTAAGGAATAAAACCCACCCCATCCTTTCGTAAGAATAGTATAAAAAGAAAGAGAAAAAGCAACCGATCGGTTAATATTTTCCATAAAATCATTGATAAATATTATAAAAAAAGGTGGGAGTGGAATTTTTCCACAATATAATTTGCGCACATTGGGGAATAATTCTACATTTGCATCGTAATCAGAACGTAAGAAGGTACGTTCAAGTATAGAGAACAACGAATAGACTTCAATATTCAATCATATACACATCATATACATAAGATTTTAAAAGTTAATAGTAGAGTTCCATTCATCGTGAGATGAGTGGAATTTTTTTTGACATATAACAAAGAAGGAGTCGCCGTTCACAAAGATTATTGATATAATTAATATCAAGCACAACAACACCCAACAAAAGCATATAATCAGAGGTTTATTTACAATAAACAAATAAACAGCAAAAAAGGGATTTTTTTGTCCAACTATTTGGATTGGAAATAAAAAGAATCTATATTTGTGTCACTGATAGATATTTAAATAACTTTAAGAAAAACCACGATTAATGCGATTCGTTGTGAAACGAGTCGCATTTTACTTTTATAGATTCCATGAACTCAATTGAAAACATCAATATTCCCATCGCACGTAAAATTCATTCCAGATAGTAATTGTGTCGAAAAAAAATCGTAAATTCGCCCTATATTCCATGTAATATAGAAGAGCATGACAAACATTTCGGCAGTAATCATCACCAAAAACGAAGAGCTTAACATTGAGCGTTGCATACGTTCAATGAGGGGGATTGCTGACGAAATCCTAGTAGTAGACTCCTTTTCCACAGACAAAACAGAGGAAATATGCAAAGGGTTGGAGGTTAGGTTCATCCAACACGAATTCCAAGGATATGGGCCTCAAAAACAATATGCGGTAAGCGAGGCGAAATATGACTGGATACTAAGTTTAGACGCGGACGAAGAGCTCTCAGAAGAGCTTTGCGAATCGATCCGAAACGTGAAACAGAAGGATATTGACCCTAAAGCGGCCTACTCCTTCTCCAGAAAAAATTACTACTGCAAAAAACTGATCCGTTTCGTCGGTTGGGGACATGACACCAAAACCCGCCTTTTCAACAGAAAATTCGCCAATTGGAGCAACAATTTGGTACACGAAACGGTGGACACCTCCCAATTGGGGAATGTAGAGCAACTCACAGGAGACCTACGCCACTACACTTATAACAGTGTGGAACAACACAAACAAAAAATCACAGGCTACGCCAAACTAGGGGCGATGGAAATCGCCACAAGCGGCAAGCAATATAGCAAACCCGTCATTCTCGTAAAGACGGCCTACAGATTCCTTTTGGAGTATATATTTAAGTTAGGCTTCCTAGACGGATATTATGGATTTAAGATCAGTCAAATGGATGCCTTGTACGTCTATCTAAAATATTCAGGAGGAGAGAAATGAAGGTTTGCATGAATAATAACTATGAGCAATACCGCCAATTCATCGAAGAAATTCCTGACAAATTCGATCTTGGAGGCACCACAATCTATTTAGCGAGAAACGAAATCAAAACCTTTGACTTAGGAGATATAATCCTCAATGTCAAATCATACAAAATACCGATTTTCATCAATCGTATCATATACTCATGGATACGTAAGTCCAAAGCGAGACGCGCGTACGAATATGCTGTGGAATTAAGCAAAAGAGGGTTCAAGACCCCTACCCCCGTCGCATACATTGAGACAAAAAAGGGAGGACTCCTTCATCGTAGCTTCTTCATCAGCGTACACGAACCGCTTGACGGACACATGAGGCTTTTCAACGACGGAGACCCAGACAACAAGGGAAGAGAGGAACTCATCAAAGAATTCGCCCAATTCACCGCAAAATTACACGAAGCGAACATTCTACACTGTGACTATTCTCCAGGGAATATACTCTACGGGAAAATCGCCGAAGAGGGTGAGCAACAATACGAATTCTCTCTTGTCGACATCAACAGAATGCAATTCAAGCCAGTCTCTATAGAGATGGGTAGCAAGAATTTCAGCCGGATGAGAGGAAATGAGGAATTCTTCCGATTGGTCGCCACCTATTACGCGAAAGCCAGGAACGCCGACGTAGATCAATGCATCCAATCATTCCTCACAGAAAAGGAGAAAGACAGAAAAAAAAGGGCCAGGAAAGAGAAATTCAAAAGTTTCAGGAAGAGACTATTCTCATAGATTAAAATAGATATATGAAAATAATCCACACCTCAGACTGGCATATCGGCCAAGACTTTTACCGATATGACCGGGCGGAAGAACATGCCGCATTCTTCCAGCAATTAAAAGAAATCATCAAAAAGGAAAAGCCTGACGCATTACTTGTCAGTGGCGATATTTACCATACGGCAATACCTTCAGCCGCTGCTCAAAAACTATATACAGAAAACATGGTGAAACTCCACCAAGCATGTCCAGAAATGGTAATCGTCGTAACAGCAGGTAACCATGACAGCTACACCCGACTGGAATCAGCGGGTAAATTATGGGAACTAGCCCAGGTCAAGGTAGTAGGTCATATCAACGACATAGAAGAGAGCGATTCCATCGAAGAAAAACACATCATAACAATTACGGATAAGAATAACAAAGAGAAAGGATATATTATCGCGATACCTTACACCCGGGATAACGAAACGGAAATTTTCAAAACGGCTCAAAAGATTGTTGAAAACAAAAATAGACAAAACCTTCCGGTAATCATGATGGGACACCTCGCAATAGGAGGCGCTAACCTGGAAGGTCACGACGAAATCGCCAGAGGAGGAATGGACTATGTCGAAATTGAGAAGCTAGGAGATTATTACGATTACCTTGCCTTAGGACATATACATTGTCCTCAACTCATCAGAGGAAGCCAAAAGGCAAGATACAGCGGAAGTCCAATCCAGGTGAATTTCGACGAGAATTATCCACACTCCGTCAGCATCATAGAGATAAACAACCACGGAGAGATTCCCCAGATAAGGGCTGAAAAGATAACCAACGAATTCCAATTTTTGACGATTCCATCGGAACCTAAACCTTTCAAAGAGGCACTTCATGAATTTATCAGCAGAGAGATTCCAGAAAAATCCTATGTATGTTTAAATGTAAAAATCAAAGATTTCGCTCCTTCAGACGCAGATCTTCTGATACAGAACGCCCTACAGACCCAAAAGTGCAGGTTTTGCAAGATTAAGATGACGAAGGAAGAAAAACCGGCCCAAGAAAGGACAAGAATCCTCAACACAGAAGAAATAAAGAACATGGAACCTGTTGAACTGGCCTCTCTTTACTTCAAAGAGAGTCTTGGGGAGGAACTGGACAACGAGCTAAAAGGTATGATTAAAGAAATTACCGACAAGGTAAAGGAGAACGAAAGGAGGCAACCATGAAATTCAAGAAACTTATCATAGAAAACATCGCTTCCATCGAGAAAGCTGAGATAGATTTCGAGCATGGTCCCATAGAACGGAATCCTATATTCTTGATCAGCGGAGAGACGGGAGCGGGCAAAAGCACCATTCTCGACGCCATATGTTTGGCTCTTTATGCAAGCACCCCTCGAATCAGCAACAGCAAAGGAATTGTCAGCAAAGACCAAGAGGGAAAGGAGATAAAATTCAAAGACGAAAAACAGCTGTTAAGAAGAGGTGCCACTAACGCATTGGCGGAACTTCACTTCATCGGAAACGACCAAAACGACTATATCGTCTCATGGAAAACCAGAACCAAAAGAGGTGCCGCGAAAACATTGGAAGATAGCCGGGAACTAAAGAACTTATCAAATGGTTCGACATGGACTAAAAAGACAGAAATATGCGATGAAATCGAAAGAATCATCGGAATGAAATATGAGCAGTTCTGCAAAACTTCTCTGTTGGCCCAAGGTGAATTCACAAAATTCTTGTCCAGTGACGAGAAAGAGAAATCCGATATTTTAGAGAAACTGACAGGTACTGAGATCTATTCGGAAATTGGCAAGGCCATCTTTGATAAGCAACGGGAGGTGGCAGCCGAACTAAAGACTCAAAGGGAGATCCTCGGAAATGTGAAAATCCTGAAACAAGAAGAGATACAAAGCTACGAAAGACAAAAAGCGGAACTAGAACTTCAATTATCAGAGAAGGGGAAACAAAAAGAGAAGGCGAACGCCAAAAACATCTGGATAACAACCAATGATACTATTAAAACGGAGATACTCCAAAGCCAAAAGAACCTCTCACGATGGGATAGCGTGACGCAACAAGAAGCATATAAAGAGCGAAAAGCGTGGGTCAAAAAGTGGGATGACACCATTGAAATAAGGAAAGAGATCTCTACGCTAAAAGAGAAGCGACTAGAGCAGCAAAAGTTAGCGGAAGAGGAGATAAGAAGGGGGCAACAATACCAAATCATCCACAATGGATTATTATGGATCAAATCGGAAGAAAACAGGACAAGAGAGGCTTTAGCGAACATACAAGAGGAGTTAGAGAAAAACAAAGGGAATGAGGGCATGTTCGACTCTTTTGATCTAATTCAAATGAACTTGAAGGGCTATCTACAATCCCTACAAACCGAGCGACAACACATCCAAGAGGCGGAGGAGAAGCAAAACAAAACGCTACCCCAACTCATGTCGGATCACGATGAAATCGAAAAAAAACAGAAAGAAACAAATCTAGAAAAGCAAACAATCAGCACAAAAATCGCCCAACTAGAGGAACCACTCAAATACTACGATTTCAATCAGATCGCACAACAAATCAAGCGATTAGGAGAGGCGCTTGAACTCGCAAAGCAGAACCAAAAAGAGAGATGCGAATGTGAGGAGACTAATGCTAAGTTAAAAGAGACTAAAGAGAAACTGGACACTCTTCAAAAAGAGATTCCAGAAGAAGAGGCGAACTACCAAAAACTCACTATCACACTAGAGGATCACCAAAAGAGTCTAGATACGCTAAAAATGTCCGTGAGTGACGCTGTCAAGAAATTACGACACTCCCTTAAAGCAGGGGACGAATGTCCAATTTGCGGAAAAAAAATAGATTCCATCGTGAAAGACGAGGAATTCGAGCAAGCGCTATTCCCTTTTGAGGAGAAGGTAAAAAAGACGAAAGAGGAACTTACCCGATCATGGGAACATTTAACGAAAAACAAATCCGACGCTCTTAGATTCACATCAGAAATCGAAGAGATGGAGAAGAAGATCAAAGCGTTAAACAGTTCCATCGAGGAAGCTCAAAAAAGGGTTCAAAGTATCTGCGAAGAATTGGCGATTAACCAAGACGGAAAGATAAATATCTACGATTCCATCGACAGCAAAAGAGTAGAATACGAATCAAAATTGAAAGAGGGATCAGAGCTTCAAAAGGCTGTGATGGAAGAGAGAAAGAAGCTAGATTTGATCAACAAAAAGGCGGAGGAACTTACCCATCTCGCCAATAAACTAGATATAGACATTTCCAATGTCCGCGCGGAGATAAAGAAGGAGATCCAATTAGCCCAATCCCATAAGGAGAGTGCGGAAAAACAGAGAAAGGATGCCGCGGAACGAATCAGCGTTCCAAAATGGGAAGAAGATATCCCTAATTTCTTAAAACAATTAGAGAAAGCGGTTGCTCAGCACAAAGAGAACAAAGCCAAGAAAGAGCAATTGGAACAAACTGTCATCAACATAGAAAAAGAGATAACGGATGTTCAAAGCAAGTTGGAGCAGGCATCCCTTCTATTCCCCAACTGGGAGAAGGGAAACAATCCGCAAAGAATGGAGCATATCCTTGAAACATCCTCATCGTTTGCGACTAACTGCGCCATCTTAGAGACAAACCAAAGGAACAACGGGAAGGAGATAGATACCTTGGCGTTAAAAATCAACGATTTCATCGACAAGAGAGAATACGCCATGGAAGAGTTGACAGCTTTAGACATGAGATCCAAGGAAGAACGAGACCAAACGTTAGCAGCCATTGTCCAAACCGAATCCGAAAGGGATAAGGCGGAAGGCGCCTACAAAAACTGTCTAAAGAGACATCAAGATCACCAAGCGCTCCGCCCCGATGGAATCGAAGAAAATACCATGAAGGAGGCTTTATTATCGGAGATAAACCAAATCGAAGAGGATGAAAAGTCGATCATCACACAATGCTCCGAAATCCGTTCGGCATTACAATCAGACAAGGAAAACCACGAGCGGGCCCAATCGATACAAGAAAAAATCGACGCGATCAGCGCTAATTTGGAGAAATGGGACAAGCTTAACCAACATTTCGGCAGTAGCGACGGAAAGCTATTCCGCCTCATCGCCCAAAGCTATGTCTTACGCCAGCTATTACACAATGCGAATGGATACCTGAAACAACTCAACGACCGATACGAACTGAGTTGCGCCAACAACAGCCTAGGCATTTTAGTGCAAGACCTTTACATGGGAGGTTCACTACGACCTTGCAACACCCTTTCCGGCGGAGAGAGTTTCATCGTCTCCCTTGCCTTAGCGCTTGGCCTCTCCTCCCTCAATGGTTGCGGACTCACCACCGATATCATCTTCATTGATGAGGGATTCGGCACATTAAGCGCTGAATATCTGGATGCGGTGATGTCCATGCTGGAAAAACTACACAATCTCGGAGGGAAGAAAGTAGGCATCATTTCTCACGTTGATGTATTAAAAGAAAGAATCCCCGCACAAATCAGAGTAAAGAAAAAGGGCAATAATGGTAAAAGTGAAGTGACCATTTGCGGTTAAAGAGAGTCTCCGAGGAAAATTCTTAAATCTTAGCCCTTAATTCTTAACTCATTATTCGTATCTTTGCGTTTTTAGAAGGAAGAAAAACAAAATAGAATTAAATAAATAATCATGTTAGACAACGAGAACCGCTTATATGTGGCGCATTCAGACCATCCGCTCTTCATCGAGCCAAAAATGGCCAACCGCCACGGACTCATCGCAGGTGCGACAGGTACAGGTAAAACAGTTTCCCTACAAGTATTGGCAGAATCATTCAGTGATTTAGGAGTGCCTTGTTTCATGGCAGATATGAAGGGCGACCTCTCCGGTGTCTACAAAGCAGGAACATTGTCCAAGTTCATCGAGAAGAGACAAAACGAATTCGGCGTTCAATTCGAGTTTCAAAACTATCCGGTACAATTCTTCGATGTTTACGCGTCACAAGGTCATCCGTTGCGTGTGACCGTGAAGGATTTCGGTGTCACCCTATTCTCCCGTATCATGTCACTCAGCGAAACCCAAGAGGGTGTCCTCACCGCTGTATTCAAAATCGCCGATGACAAAAACATGCCATTGGACGACTTAAAGGATCTACGATCCATGTTGAACTATGTGGGACAAAACGCCAAGGATTTCCAAACCGAATATGGTAACATTTCTTCCGTTTCCATCGGTGCTATCCAAAGGAATCTGCTTGCCTTGCAAGAGCAAGGTGGAGACCTCTTCTTCGGTCTTCCAGCCTTCGACATCGACGATTTCTTCGCATTCGAAAAGATCAACGGCATCAAGAAGGGTATGATCAATATCCTAGCCGCCGACAAACTATACAATTCACCAAGACTTTACACCGCATTCCTCATGTGGCTTTTGACCTCCATCTACAACAAGATGCCGGAGGTCGGTGATGCGGACAAACCAAAATTCGTCTTCTTCTTCGACGAGGCGCACTTGCTATTCAGCGATGCCTCCAAGACTTTATTGGAGCAAATCGAGAGAGTCGTTCGTTTGATCCGTTCAAAGGGCGTCGGTGTCTATTTCATCACCCAAAACCCAATGGATATTCCAGAGAATGTTTTGGGACAATTGGGTAATAAAGTACAACACGCCTTGCGTGCCTTTACCCCTAAGGATCAAAAGGCGGTTAAGGCAGTGGCACAAACCTTCTGTACCAACGAAAACCTCGATGCGGAGAAGGCGTTGCTAGAATTGGAGACAGGTGAGGCGCTCATCTCATTCTTGAACGAGAAGGGTAACCCAAGCATGGTGGAGAGAGCCAAGATGCTTTGCCCTCAAGGTCAAATCGGTCCTATCACCGAAGAAGAGAGAGCGGAAGCGATAAAGAATTCAGGGTTGGAAAGAAAATACGGACAAACACTGGATAGGGAATCCGCATACGAAATGCTTCAAAAAATCGAAGAGGCGAAGAAAAAACAAGAGGCTGAGCTCGCCCATGAGAAAGAGGCGGAAAAGGAGAGGAAGATTCAAGAAAAGGGACAAAAGAGTGTATCAAAGGCATCCTCTAAAAAACAATCCGCATTCTGGAGCATAATCGGCAAACTTTTTACCTCTTTCGGAAGAACCATCGGTAATGCGCTTATCAAAAGCATTCTCGGTGGCAAAAAAACCACTACCACTAAAAGGAGAAATAATAACGTAAGATAGACAAATGAGGAAGACGATCCGTAACATCATCCTATCCTTCACCATCACGACATCTGCGACGGCGCAAAACGCAGCCATCACAAATTTTGTCAATTCAGACAATCTAACGCAAGCGAGCGTCGGTTTTTTGGTCAAGGATCTAACCAATGGCAAGGTGGTAGCTCAATACCAAGAGAATACAGACAGAAACCCAGCGTCTGTAACCAAAATCATCACCACCGCCTCCGCCATGGAGTTGCTGACGGACACTTTCCGATTCAAAACCAATGTTGAATATTGCGGTACCATTACTGAGGATTCCACTTTAGTCGGTGATTTGTACATCAGAGGAGATGGAGACCCCACACTCGGTTCGGCATATGCGCCTGTCACCTGTGATTTCTTTTCAGAAACATTAATGGCCATCCAACAAAAAGGCATTAAACGCATCACCGGTCACGTTGTTGGAGACGCAACCGTATTCCAAGAGGATGGAGCCCCTTTCCACTGGTTAGTGGAGGACATCGGATCCTCCTACTCGCCCACCCCTTCAGGTCTTAACATCAACGACAATCTGCTTGGAATCGTACTTTCATCCGATTCCAACGGCATTTCCTGTACCCAATGCGCACCTTACACCGCTCTGATGCAACCCAAGATTGAGATGACGCAAGAGGGTAAAAATGTGGCTTGGAGAATGACAAAGACAGACTTCTCCTGGACGCCTACTTTAAGGGGGAATATCCCGATGGATGCGAAACAATTCATCAAAACCGAGATGCCAGAGCCGGCCCTCTTCTTGGCGGATTCCATCCGAAACATGTTAATCCTCTCAGGCATCGAAGTGGAGCAAGAGGCCACCACCGCCAAGTGGTATAAGAGGGACTCGATCCGAGACACGATTTTCACACACCAATCCAATACGTTAAAGGAGATTGAACGGGTCACCAATTACAAAAGCAACAACCTCTATGCGGAGTGCATATTTCTAACCCTTTCTAAAATAAAAGACTCGTTGGCACCTCGTGTCGGTTGGCAATCCGCCAATGTCATCTCAAAGTTTTGGGAAGGGAAAGGGTTGGAGTCTAAAAAGGTTTTCCAAGTGGACGGTTCAGGACTTTCGATGAAAAATGCGATTTCACCGAAATTTATGGTGGATGTATTAAGTTACATGTATACACAAAGCAAATACGCCAAGCAATTCCTCTACACACTACCAACCGCAGGCAGAAACGGTACTGTCGCCTCCTTTATGAAGGGAACCGCCTTAGAGGGCAAAGCTTACGTAAAGAGTGGTAGCATGGAACGCGTACAAAATTATGCCGGTTACATCAACGCCAACAACAAATGGTATGCGTTCTGCATCATGGTTTCCAACTTCACAGGGGTAAGGAAACCGCTTGTAAAACAGATCGCCACGATGATCAACCAAGTAATCGCAGCGGACAAATAAGCGATTTCATCGAATGAAAGAGCTAATCCCCATACTCAGCATCACCGGTTCCGACAGTTTCGGAGAGACTGGAATTCAAGCCGACATCAAGACCATATCCGAGCTGGGAGGCTATGCGCTTTCAGCCATTACCTCAATCGCCATAAAGGGTGAAGATGACACGTTCATCCATAATCTGCCCCAAGAGGTCATCATCAACCAGGTCCGTTCCATCATCGAGAGCATCCATCCCCAAGCGATCAAAATCGGACTGATCCGTGACGCCCAATGCATCAAGCCATTAAGAGAGGAAATCATCGCCTGCAGACGCATCATCTGTGACCCAGGCATCATCTCTTCCCAAGGGGAGTTACTCACCTCTCAAAACACGGTGGAAGCGATAAAAAAACATCTTATTCCCATCTCTACCCTACTCATCCTAAAATGCAAAGAGGCGGAAATGATGCTACATCAGAAGATCAATACAGACGATGATATGATCCAAGTGGCGCAACAGTTCGTGGAGATGGGCGCCCAAGCGGTCATGCTACGCGGAAGCCACCACACGGAGGGAAGAATCACCTCCCTTCTCTACGAAAACGGACGCAGCAGATTCTTCTCTTCCCACAACACGGAGGGTTGGCAAAAACACGGTGTAAGCGCCGCTATTTCATCCGCCATCGCCACCCGCATGGCCATGGGAGAGGATGTTCCGACAGCCATCCGTAATGCGCACAATTACATCCATAGTCAAGTGGTCTATGCCGTTAGCTCCAAGTCACAGGAGAGTTACCGCGCGGCTGACCTATACAACCAATTCATGTCCCTTATCACCGAACACTATGCAGCGCACCACGATGTGACCTACTATGCGGAGCGCCTCGCCATCACCACACGCTACCTTTCCCAAGTATGCAATGAGACAATTGGCAGAAGCCCCAAACAAATCATCGACAATTACATTTTACACGAATCCATCGAGCTATTGGAGAATTCCCGCCTACCGATTCAGTCCATTTCGGATAAGTTAGGGTTCTCCTCCCAGGCTATGTTCTGTAAATTTTTCCGCCACCACGAAGGTCGCTCACCCAGCGATTACAGAAGGATAGGGCGCTAGCCTTATCCCCGCAAAAAAGATAGGGCTGGCGCCCTATCCTAGAACAATTTCCAATTTTCCTTTTTAAGTCTAATATTTTCCATTATCGGAACACTTATTTTGTCAAATATAAGTATCCGTCTACCTTTGCCATGTATTTGACAAGAGGAATAAATTAATAATCAAATAATTACAAAACAATGGAAGATAGAACGATTCTTAACCGCAACCTTGCACAAATGTTGAAGGGCGGTGTTATCATGGATGTAACCACACCAGAGCAAGCAAAAATCGCAGAGGCAGCAGGTGCCTGCGCAGTCATGGCATTGGAGCGTATCCCAGCAGATATCCGCGCCGCTGGCGGTGTATCACGTATGAGTGATCCTAAGATGATCAAGGGTATCCAAGCAGCCGTATCCATCCCAGTGATGGCAAAGTGCCGTATCGGTCACTTCGCTGAGGCGCAAATCTTGGAGGCTATCGAGATCGATTACATCGATGAAAGCGAGGTTTTGTCTCCAGCTGATGATGTATATCACATTGACAAGAGAAAGTTCAATGTTCCTTTCGTATGTG
This sequence comes from Paludibacteraceae bacterium, assembly GCA_024401515.1. Taxonomy (GTDB): domain Bacteria; phylum Bacteroidota; class Bacteroidia; order Bacteroidales; family Paludibacteraceae; genus UBA1181. The sequence goes on from JAKSKY010000066.1 coordinate 14,189, forward strand.
GTGCGAAGGATTTGGGCGAGGCGCTTCGTCGTATCAACGAGGGTGCTACCATGATCCGTACCAAGGGTGAGCCTGGAACAGGTGATGTGATCCAAGCGGTTCGTCACATGCGTATGATGCAGAGCGAGATCAGAAGACTCGTTTCCATGAGCGAGGATGAGATGTACGAGGCCGCTAAGCAACTTCGCGTACCTTACGAGTTGGTTCAATTCGTTCACGAAAACGGCAAGTTGCCAGTGGTGAACTTCGCGGCAGGTGGTGTTGCCACTCCAGCTGATGCGGCTTTGATGATGCAATTGGGTGCTGAGGGTGTATTCGTAGGTAGCGGTATCTTCAAGAGCGGTGATCCTGTGAAGCGTGCGCAAGCCATCGTAAAGGCGGTGACCAACTACAACAATCCAAAGATTTTGGCCGAATTGAGCGAGGATTTGGGTGAGGCGATGGTTGGTATCAATGAGAGCGAGATCCAATTGTTGATGGCAGAAAGAGGTAAATAATGAGGATAGCGATATTAGCTTTACAGGGAGCCTTTGAGGAGCATCAGAAGATGCTCGCCTCCTTGGGCGTCGATTCTTTCCTAGTGCGCAAGTTGAGCGACTGGCAGCAACCCAAGGATGGACTGATCCTTCCAGGCGGCGAGAGCACCGCTATGCTTCGCATCATGAAAGACGAGGAGCTATTGGAGCCTATCAAAAAGGAAATCAACGATGGATTGGCGGTTTTTGGCACCTGTGCGGGCATGATTCTCTTGGCGAAATCGGTAGAGAACGACACCCGCGAGCGTTTGGCCACCATGGATATCACGGTGCTCCGCAACGCCTATGGACGCCAATTGGGCAGTTTCTTCGTCAATGAGGAGTTCAAGGGTATCGGAACGGTTCCGATGACCTTCATCCGTGCGCCTTACATCACGAAGGTGGAGCAAGGCGTGGAGGTAATCTCCACACACGACGGCCACATCGTGGCGGCAAGACAAGGCAAGCAGTTGGCCATCTCCTTCCATCCAGAGCTGAATGAGGACCGAAGAATTCATGAGTATTTTATCAAAATGGTGAAGGGTGAATAACCCGACATCATCATTCAAAACGTAAAGGAGTCTCGTTACCGGGGCTCCTTTTTTTGCCATATACCATGGGCACAACGATGATTGCACGTATTGGACAGATTCAGAGGGCAAGTGATGACAGAAAACCAATAATTGTTTATATATTTGCGCAACACTAATATTTATTAATAACTAATAGATGGCACAATGACCGAATACAACAACCCTAATGAAAAGGCTTACAACTTACTAGAAGCCGCCAAAACGACATCATCAAAGATCAAATACAAGGATGAGAACGGCCAAGAAAGGGAATTAGATGATCTCTATCCCCTCACCATGGAAGAGGCGAAAGAGATGAAATCGCTTCTCCAACAAGCTAAAGAAGCCATTAAAGATCCAACCGATTCCACTATAAACGAGCACATCAGTTACGTTCAGGGCATTGTAAATTGGTCCATGGAGAAGCACTATAATATCAGTCGTTTGTTGTTGTCGGTACTTGTTCTATTCATAGTAACAAGCTTGGCATTCCTGATATCTAGCATTTCCCAAACCAGGAAAACCAACGCAAACATCGCACTGGTAAACAATTGGAGCGACATCTCCGAATCATTAGAAGGGGAAAATATATACAAAAACTACAGCATATATAGAGCCAATGTCATATACGACATTGAACAATCCATCAAAGAAACCGAAAAGAGTATCAGCAAATACAACGACGACTATTCCTATGGTCCAACAGAGGGGAAAGAAAAGGCTTTGAAACAAAAGGGAAACGCAGAGGCTAGATTAGAAAAACAAAAGCAATATTTAGAGCAACTAGAGAACAAAGATTTTTCTTACTATCAGGAGCATGCTCTTAATAGGCTAAACAAGAGCAAGGGATTCCAGTTATTAGGTTTTAGCGAAATCGAATTGGTCTCTTTCTTTTTCCTACTGATTTGCATCGCATTATCTCTCCCCTACATTCTCTCTTGCCACCAATATGGCTACGTCATCAAAAGGAATTCTCTCATCAACACCATCACTACAAAAATCACCAACGGCATCTCACATCTGTTATTCTCTATAGCCGGATTTAGGAAAAAAGAGGCCGAAACTACCCGTACGGTCATATATACGACGAACTCTGAACAAGCGGCAGGATTTGCCCTCATGAATCTTCTTTGGCCTATCTTAAGAATCTCGTTCGCAATTTCGATATACTTCAACTTGATACCAGTATTAATGATACTTACCATTGTCCAAACAATCACAAACACGTATCATAATATCAAATGGAAATAGAGCGGTCACCCTCCTTTTTCCATAGGATTCGGTGAAATACGATGATAAGGGAGATTTGGTTGAAGAAAGTGATAATGTGAATATGTCTTGAGAAGAGGCAGGGGAATTTGGGAAAATCGCCAAACGATTGGATCGGGTTTGACACCCAAGATAGAACTAGTCACAAATAGTATGCACAGATTCGGCACACCATTGATTTAGCTTTGCGCCAACAATCACACATAATGCATGTTAATACAACAAAAAAAGCCACCGATAAGGACGATGGCAACCTAAATGTTTTCACAACGGAATAATCCTTATTGTGATGCTGATGCGCAGCTCGTTCCGCTGTTTTAGAATACTCAAAAGTACAAAATTGAAAGCAATTCACAACAATCGATTAGAGTTGCTATGAAGTCATGGTGCTGTTTTAGAATACTCAAAAGTACAAAATTGAAGATTTTTCCGTAGAATAGATC
>JAKSKY010000067.1 GCA_024401515.1 Paludibacteraceae bacterium
TTTATGTTCGCGACAAAGATAATGGGCAAGTCGAGTTTTGCATTGGATGCTTACGTTTTAATTGAAACTTTTTCGTAAATTTTTAAACAGCTTCAAGTGGTACCCAAACGATGGATTGTAGAAAGATCTCTAAATAGGGGGATTGTAACTTTTTTAGGATTGCGTAATTCGTAAATTATAATTCGTCAAGATACAAGCGGTTTTTGTTTTTCATCTCTCGAAATTCTTTGGGCGACATCCCTGTCTGTTGCTTGAATTGACTTGTAAGATGCGCAGGCGAACTGTAGCCGAGTGTGTATGCAATCTCGCTGATGGTGCGTTGGCTGTAGCTTAACAACTCCTTGGCATATTCCACTCGATGTTGTATGGCGAAGTGTTCGATTGTCACTCCTTTCACTTGCGTGAAGAGTTTGCTGAGGCTACTGTAGTCTCGATGAGTGGTATCGCTGATATAGTCGGAAAGTTTGGGCCTCTGACTGTTCATCCTTACCCATTGAAGCACACATATCTTTATCTGCTCCACGATGCATGAACGGGGATCGTCAAGGAGTTCAAAACCTTCAGCCAATAGTATGCTAGCCAATAATTTTAATTGGTCCTCTGTGAGATTTTCTTCTATCACTGCTAACCCAAGAGTGACTTTTTCAACGGTGAACCCAATAGACACAAGTATAGCCCTCACAGCTGTGATGCAGCGAGGGCAAACCATGTTTTTGATATTGATAGTCGTCATTCGTCAGGCTTCCTTGCATGAAAAACCCACTTCCTCTACAGCTTTGCGTATGGCTTCCGCTGTTGCTGTTCCCTCCACTTGGGCTACTTTTGTCGCGAGATCAACTGATGCGGAGTTGACGCCTGGAACTGAGAGGATTGCTTTCTCAGCCGATGTGCGACAATGATTGCAGTTCATGCCGTTAATGATAAAGGTCTGTTTCATTGTATCTGTATTTATAGTTATTGTTTTGGAATTATAGCGGCCGATAAAATACAGTATCAACGCATTGGCGAGCAACACCATCAGCAGTATCGTACATCCGATGGAGAACCAACTTTGCGACTCGTGGCAGCAAGCGTCTTGCGCTATGAGATTCGACAAGAACCACTGGCGAGGCAGTACATGGTCAATCACAAGACCAAAACTTATTGCACCAGTGATGATGGATACAAGATACGTAATTAGGCTCTTCCTTCCCAATACTTTGTTGATAACTAGAATGCTTGCCATGTTGCATGCCGGACCAGCCATTAGCAACACAAGTCCAGCACCGGGAGTCAATCCTTTCATCATCAGTGCTACAGCAATGGGAATGCTACCCGTGGCACATAGATACATCGGCACTGCTATACAGAGCACAAGAAGCATTGAAGCTATGGAGTTGTCTTTGAAAACCTCGAATGTAGAATCAGGCACAAAGACAGTAATCAATCCTGCCACAATAAGACCTATGACAAGCCATTTGCCGATGTCCTGCATCATATCGATGAATGCATAGCGCAATGCTTCTTTCAACTTGCCAATAAAGGTGAGGGGTTTATCCTCTGACGTGTTGCAGTTACTACATTCAAATATAGATTCCTTCCCAGATGTTTCGTCACCTTTTCCTTCTGTGAGGTTTGCCAACTCTCCTCCCAACAAAGCTGTGACTAGAGCAGCTATAGGACGGACAATGGCAAAAGGAAGACCCATGAGAGAATAAGTGGCAATGATGGAATCTACACCAGTCTGAGGCGTAGCAATTAAGAAGGCAGTCGTTGCTCCCTTGCTTGCGCCTTCTCTTCTTAAGGACATGGCGGTGGGGATTACGCCGCAAGAACACAGGGGTAGGGGAATACCGAAGAGTGTGGCGAGTGCTACACTTTTGAAATTTTGATGAGCAAGGTAGCGACTATATATGGTTGAGGGAATGAAGGCGTGCATCAATCCCGCAATGAGGAATCCCAACAGCAGATAAGGTGCCATTTCATTTATGAGTATAAGTATTTGTTCCATAGTTTTACCTGCTTGTTTAATTATTTATCCACAAAGTTATTATGAATCGCCAAATAAGAATATAAAAATTTTGGATTAAACTTATACGTCACTGTCGAAAATGCTTGTTGGACGACATAAATACGGAATCCGTCTTAAATTGGCTCGTAATTAGAAATATATTTCTCTACATCCACCTCTCCTAAGAAAGGTGTAGCCATGAAACCCTTGTGTTTGGCAAGAATGTCGAGCAAGATAGTCAGTCGTTCGTCTGCACGCTTCTGATTCTCGGTTGTGACTAATTTGTAATTGCATTTTGGTTTAGCAAGAAACAACTCATCACCGGAATTATTCTCACATCTTTCCCAAAAAAACAAGGCCGTTCTTTTCAGCGAGAGCCTTCGCTTTTTCTATTTTCTCTTCTAAACTCATAATATGTTTTTTATTATGCAAATCTGCTCGCCACTGGTTTGGCGCTGAATGGTATCTAAACGTATCTCTTGCATTACTTCAATGTAAATTACATCGCAATTTTATTCACATTATCATTACTTCCGCATACCTAAATAGGGGGAATTGTAACCTTTTTGGGGGATTGTACTTGGCTTTTTGATTCCAAGGTGAGTTGGTGTGTCTACCGTGTTGTACTTCATTTGACGCAAAAAATACGAAAAACTATTGTTATATTTGCCTTGTTATTAAAGTGTGCGTTATGTCAAACACCAAAGAGGGATTACTGTTCCATAAGATTTTCAAGAATTTCAAGAAGGCGATTGAGTCGTATGGATTGATTGAGGAGGGGGACCATGTCTTGGTAGGCCTTTCCGGAGGCAAGGATTCTTTGGCTTTGTTGGAATTGTTGGGACAATATCGTAGGGCAGGCCACGTTGATTTTAAGGTGACTGCTATTCATGTCTCGATGGAGAATATTCCGTACCAATCGGATATCAACTATCTTCGCACTTTCGCGGAGAGGTGCGGCGCTGATTTTATCCACTCTATCACCTCCTTCGATATGTCCACGGATAAGCGGAAAGCACCCTGCTTCCTTTGTTCATGGAGTCGTAGGAAACGATTCTTTGAAGTGGCGAGAGAGTTGGGATGCCGTAAATTGGCTTTGGGACACCATAAGGATGATATTCTTCGTACCTTGATGATGAATCTAACGTTCCAAGGCTCTTTTGGTACGATGCCGCCTCTTTTGAAGATGGATAAGTTCGATTTGACGGTGATTCGTCCGATGGCACTGGTTGAGGAGCATGAATTGGTCGCTTTGGCGGAGGCGCATGCCTATGTGAAGCAGAATAAGAATTGTCCCTATGAGCAGGTTTCGCATCGTTCCACCATGGAGGATGTGATGGATAAACTACAGGAGATGAACCCGAATGTGAAGAGCAGCATGTGGAACGCCATGTTGAATGTGCAAATGGATTATCTCCCGAAACTAATGAAAGAAAAACATGAACATGAGGAAGGGTAATAATATTTTGAACGAGGTGGTGAAATTCATTTTACCGCTCATTCTCTTTGTATGTGCGGTAAGTGACGGTTGGGCGCAACGCTTTATGAATCGCTGCTTCTCTCCCGATATCAAAACATTGCAGATTTATCTGAATAACAACCAACTCGACTTCCCAGTGCTTCGTTTGGATGCGGAGGATTATGTGACAGTCTCTTTCGACTGGATGTCCCACGATTTCCGCCACTTGGCCTACCGTATCAAATATTGTAATGCGGATTGGACCCTATCCGAACTGACTGAGATGGAGTATATGGAGGGGTTGAATGAGATGGTGATTGAGGATCCTGTCATGTCCATGAACACGACCTTCGATTATTCCCACTATGAGTTCACATTGCCCAATGAGGAGATGAAGATGACCCTTCCGGGCAATTATGCGGTGCAGGTCTTTGATACCGATGATCCATCCGCGACTTTGCTTACGGCTTGCTTCTCTATCCAGGATCCCAAGGTGACCCTTGCGGGAAGTGTGGATGGAAAGTCTGTCTATGGTGTCAATAAGGAGTATCAGCATCTTACCTTCGAATTGTTTAACAAGAATGGTTTTGCCGCTTTCCCGGAGGAACTGAAGGTGGTGGTGCGTCAAAATGGCCGTCATGACAATGAGGTATTCGATATAAAACCTACTTATGTGAAGCCAGAGTCTTTGGTCTTCGACGATGAACATAAATTGACCTTCGAGGGTGGCCGAGAATTCCATGTGGCTGATTTCTCCCACCGTTACCGCTATAGCGGACGCATTGACCGAATTACCTACCATCGTCCCTATTACCATGTGGAAATGCTTCCTGGCAAGTGGGAACATGGCCGAAATGTGATGTATGAACATGATGTGGATGGCGGATATATCGTCAACCAACAAGATGTGTGGAGCAATGCGGAGATTGATTATTCCGTTGTCCATTTCACCTATCCGAAGGATGAACCATGGTTGGATGGCGCCCTCTATGTCTCTGGCCGTTTTTGCGATGGCAGATTGAGTGATTGGAATAAGATGACCTATAATTACGAACGTCATCAATATGAGTTGGACATTGTCTTGAAAAATGGAGGATACAATTTCCAATATCTCTTTGTTCCAGCAGGCTCTAAAGTTGGCCTTCCATCCCGCGCGGAGGGTAGTATCTGGGAGACGGGCAATGAGTATCAGATCTATGTCTATTACAGACCTTTGGGTTCCAATTATGACCGATTGGTGGGTTATGAAAGAATTAAGACCAATTATTGATCGTCAATAGAGAGTGTCGCATAAAAAGGAAGCGCAACCTAATGGCTGCGCTTCTTTTGTTTTATGGAACTCATTGATTTTTACATATTCACCTTGGAGAATGGTGGCAAACTGATGTCGCAGAAATCTCCATCCAAATATTTGTAATAACCGGCGATGGCCACCATGGCGCCGTTATCGGTTGTATAGGAGAATTTCGGGATGTGGATCTTCCAATGGTAACGTCTGGCATGGTCTTCGAATGCGGCGCGTAGGGCTGAATTGGCGGAGACACCGCCTGCCACGGCCACTTCGTTGATGCCGTAATCTTTCACCGCCTTACGGAGTTTAGTCATCAAGATGTCGATGACGGTGCTTTGTAGCACGGCGCAAAGGTCGTTCTTGCGCTCCTCCACGAAGTTCGGATTCTTTTGGATCTCATCACGGAGTAGATAGAGGAACGAGGTCTTCAATCCACTGAAACTGTAATCGTAATCCGCAATGTGTGGTTTGTGTAGTGTGAAAGCCTTCGGGTCGCCCTCTTTGGCGAGTCGGTCGATCACAGGACCGCCCGGGTAGGGAAGTCCCATCACCTTGGCGCATTTGTCGAATGCCTCTCCAGCCGCATCGTCGATGGTTTGACCGATGATCTCCATCTCCTTGTAACTCTTCACAAGGACGATTTGTGAATTACCGCCTGACACGAGTAGGCAGATGAAAGGGAAATTCGGCAACTCCTTTTGCTCGTCTTTGGTCTGGATGAAGTGGGCGAGAATGTGGGCTTGAAGGTGGTTCACATCCACAAGAGGAATGTTGAGCGCCACGGAAAAACCTTTCGCGAAAGAGGTTCCCACCAAGAGCGAGCCCATCAAGCCTGGTCCTCTGGTGAATGCGATGGCGTTGAGATCCTCCTTCTTGATGCCCGATTGCTTAATCGCCTCGGAGACAACAGGAATGATGTTTTGTTGGTGCGCGCGTGAGGCTAACTCAGGTACCACACCTCCGTATGCTTCGTGTACTTTTTGGCTTGCGGTTACATTGGAAAGTAAGTAACCGTCACTGATGACTGCGGCTGAAGTATCGTCGCAAGAGGACTCTATCGCTAAAATATTCACCATAACTATCTTCGATTAATTGTCGCGAAGGTACTAATTATAATTAAGAATTAAGAATTAAGAATTAAGAATTAACATAGCGCAAATTTGGAAAATTCTAGCGAACTTTGCATATATAGTACTAATTAAGAATATCGATTATTATGGCGGAGTTGAAAGAGCCTATGGTGTCTCAAAAAAAGAAGAGGGAGAATCCTTTTATCAGTATCATTTTTAATATTGTTTTGCCCTTTGTCGTCTTGTCAAAATTCTCTAAGGCTGAATATTTGGGCCCGACATACGGTTTGTTGCTCGCTTTGGCTTTCCCGACCATCTATTTCCTTTATGATTGGTTCAAAAATAGTAGTACCAGTTTCGTGGCTATTTTAGGCTTCGTCAGCGTCTTTTTGACGGGTGTCATCGGCATGCTTGAATTACCAAGCGAGTGGATCGCCTATAAGGAGGCTTCCGTGCCTTTCCTTATCGGTTGCGCGATCCTCATATCCATGAAGACAAAATGTCCTTTGGTACGAAAAATGTTATACAACGATTCCATCATGGATGTGGCGCGTGTGGATGCTATCTTGGAGGTGAATGATTGCCGAAGCGAATTTGACCGTATTTTGGCCAATTCATCCTACCTATTGGCGGCTTCCTTCGCTCTCTCTACCATCACCAATTTCGGATTGGCGAAATATTTGATCCATAGTCCTTCGGGAACGGAGGCTTTTGCGCAGGAGTTGGCTCGGATGACCGCATTGAGCTTCCCTGTTAATGCGTTGCCCGCTACCATCGTCATGATGTTCGCCCTTTGGTATTTGATTAAAAACCTAACCCGTCTGACAGGGTTGAAGATGGAGGAGATGTTGGCCCCTGAACTCAGGGATGCTATGTCTGAGGAGGATAAGAAGAAATAATAAAATTAATCATAGTTATGTATAGAATTTCTGAAATAGCCGAGATGTCTGAGGGCCTTCTTGTCGGAAGACCGGATTCAGAAGTGTGTAGATTATTGATGGATAGCCGCTTGTTGTCATTCCCGGACGACACGCTTTTCGTCGCCATCAAGTCTAGTCGCGACGATGGTCATAAGTATATCGATGACCTTTATCGTCGCAATGTCCGTAATTTTATGATTTCAACGGATGCTTCCGCATTCGCCGAATATAAGGATGCCAATTTTGTGGTGGTTAAGGATACGGTGCAAGCTTTGCAACGCCTGACCGCTAACCATAGAAAACATTTCAATGTCCCTGTGATTGGCATCACCGGTAGCAACGGTAAGACAATTGTGAAGGAGTGGTTGTACCAACTTTTGCATAAGGATTATCATATCACCCGTTCTCCAAGAAGCTACAATTCACAGATCGGTGTGCCATTGTCTGTTTGGGAGATGACGGGGGAGACGCAATTGGCCCTTTTCGAAGTGGGTATCTCCCAAATGGATGAAATGGGCAATTTGGCTCCTATCGTACGTCCCACCATTGGTGTCTTTACCAATTTGGGTGAGGCGCATCAAGAGAATTTCGCCTCCTTGAAGCAAAAGTGCTTGGAGAAGATGAAACTGTATGAGGGTTGTGGTACGATTATCTATTGCAAGGATGATAAGTTAGTAGACATATGTGCCCAACAAATGCATCCGAATGCCCACTTCATTACCTTCGGAAGACAGAAGGGCGCCACATTGCAGGTCACTTCCGAGCAATTTGTGAATGGAACGACCCAGATCACTTATCTCTATGCGGGAAAGGAGCAGACCATCTCCATTCCTTTTACCGATTATGCCTCAATCGACAATGCGATGCATTGTGTTTGTGTGCTCATCGCTTTAGGCTTGGACGCTAAGTCCATCGCGACTCGTCTCTTGGATCTTGAATCGGTGGCCATGCGTATGGAGGTGAAGGATGGTGAAAATGGATGCTTATTGATCAACGATAGTTATAATTCGGATATCAACTCCTTGAGCATCGCCTTGGATTTCTTGGCGCAACAGGCTACAGCCAAGAATATGAGTAAGACATTGATCCTCTCCGATATTTTCCAATCCGGAAAGGAGCCTGACGAACTTTACTGCAGCGTGGCTGAGTTGGTGGAGAAGAAAAATGTGGAGCGCTTTATTGGTATCGGAACCGATATCTCGAAATATGAACAATGTTTCAATGTGCCTCAAAAATCCTTCTTTGCGGATACGGACGCCTTTATGCGTCAAGTGGAGACTTATGGATTCGAGAACGAGGCGATTTTGCTGAAAGGCTCCCGTGCGTTCCATTTTGAGACCATTACGGATAAGTTGGCGAAGGTGGTTCATGAAACCGTTTTGGAGGTAAACCTTACCGCTTTGGTCAATAATTTCAACTATTTCCGTTCCTTCTTGAAACCAGGCACGAAGATTATGAGCATGGTGAAGGCCAACGCCTATGGAAGCGGTGACATTGAGGTGGCGCGTACCTTGCAACAGAATGGCTGTGATTATCTGGCGGTCGCAGTGGCTGATGAGGGTGCGGTGTTGAGGCGTGAGGGTATCCATATTCCTATTGTGGTGATGAATCCTGAGCCTAATAGCTTCTTGAAAATATTTGAGAATAACTTGGAACCGGAGGTGTATAGCTTCGCCCTTTTGAAACGTATGATTTCGGAGGCGGAAAAATTGGGTATCACCGATTATCCGATCCATTTGAAGATGGATACGGGCATGCACCGTTTGGGCTTTGAATTAAAGGATTTGGATGAGTTGATCGCTTTGTTGAAATCGCAGAAATGTGTGAAGCCTCGTTCCATGTTCTCCCACTTGGTGGGTTCAGACGATGTGATCTTCGATGATTTCACGAAAAAGCAAATCGCTTTGTTCAGTGAGATGAAGCAACGACTCTTCGATGCGTTGCCATATAAGATGATGGCCCATATCTTGAACTCCGCTGGTATCGAAAGATTCAGTGATTACCAATTCGATATGGTCCGCTTGGGTATAGGACACTATGGTATGAGCGCAGTCGATTCAAGCCGTTTGGAGGAGGTTTGTACCTTGAAGACCAATATTCTCCAAATCCGCAGAGTGCCTGCTTCTGATACAGTTGGTTATAGCCGTAAAGGAACCTTGACGCGTGATTCTGTTATTGGTGCCATTCCGATTGGCTATGCCGATGGCTTTAACCGTAAATTGGGTAACCGTAACGGAAAGGTTTTGGTAAATGGCTGCTTTGCGCCGATTGTGGGTAATGTCTGCATGGATGTCTGTATGATAGATTTGACCGATGTGCCGAATGTAAAGGAGGGCGATACGGTAGTGCTCTTTGGTAAGGGACATCCGATCCAAGGGGTGGCCGATACGTTGGGTACCATCTCATACGAGGTCTTGGCTGGTATTTCCAAACGTGTGAAGAGAGTTTATTATAGGGAATAGAACACAGGTTGTGTTGGGTAGGGGTGTATGTATTACATACGCCCCTTTTTATTTTTTCGCGTACTGACTTGGCGTCATGCCGAACTTCTCCGAGAAGCAATTGCTGAAATATTTAGGGTCGGAGAATCCTACCATATAGGCTACGTCCGCAATGCTTTGTTTGCCGCTTTGGAGAATGTCCGCAGCGTGTTGTAGACGAACCGCTTTGATGTATTCCGATGGCGTACATCCTGTGATGGCCTTGAACTTTCGGAAGAGTTGCACACGGCTGAGGGCTGTCTTTTCAGCCAAGAACTCCACGGAGAGATCGTTTTCTCCAATGAATTCGACAATGGTCTCATTGATTTTGCGTAGGAACGCGTCGTCTTGGCTCTCCGGCAAATCCATCTTTGGCATGGAGAGGATATTCTTCCTGAAATGATCTCGCTGCAGCTCCTTGTTCTTGAGTAGGGTAGCAACCTTCGCGCGAAGGATCTGCTCGTTGAAAGGTTTGGTCACATAGTCGTCCGCACCATAGTTGATACCGTCGATTTGGTTGTCCACCGTCGCCTCTGTTGTGAGCAGGATCAACGGTATATGCTGTGTGAGTGTTTCGTTCTTAATGTGGTGACAGAAGGTCTTTCCGTCCATCTCTGGCATCACCACGTCTGAAATGATGATGTCAGGAATCTCTTTGGTGGCCATCTCCAAGGCTAACTTACCATTGTTGGCGCACAATACTTCGTAGCTGTCTGCGAACAACTCCTTCAAATAGGACCTGATTTCATCATTATCGTCCACAATCAGAAGTTTGTAGGATGATTTAACCGTGGTCTCGTTGGATTCGTGGTGTGTGATGGTCTCTGCCACCTCGGTGACATCCTCTTTCTGAATCAATTCGCCTTTAGGGAAGTAGAGCGTGAATGTGGTGCCTTCGCCTGGTTTGCTCATGATCTTCCATTCTCCGTTGTTCTTCACAATGAAATCGTGGCAGATCATTAGACCGAGACCAGAACCCTTCTCGTTGTTGGTTCCGAAGGTGGAGTCCAAGTGGTTCTCCTCTGTTAATTTCTTAATTTGAGTCTCGTCCATACCGACTCCATTGTCGCTGATGGACCAGATGATCTGTTTGTTATCCTCTTGGATGTTTACGCCTATTTTGCCTCCCTTAGGGGTGAATTTGATAGCGTTGTTCAATAAGTTACGGATGATGGAGGAGACCATGCGTTGGTCGATGTGGGCGGATGTTCTGGCCTTATTCTCCAGTGTCATCTCGATTTCCTTCTCATCCAACAAATTTTGCAATAGGGTCACGCTCTCTTTGGTGAGCGCATCTAAATAGTAGTCGGAAGGGGAGAAAAGGATTGAATTGTTTTGGATCCTGGCCCATTCCAATAGGTTCTCCATCTGGTCTTGAAGCTTCTTGGCAGATTTGAAGGTTTGTTGAACCTTTTTGCCTTGCTCCTCCTCGTCATACGCTCTGTTCGGATTGGTTAGGAGTGAGAGGTTGCCGACGATGGCGGTGATCGGGTTGCGCAAGTCATGCGCGATGATGGACATGATTCTATCCTTTAGATTGAGTGTCTCGTCCAATTGTTTGTTTTGTTGTTCGATCTTCTCGTTTTTTGTGCGCAATTCATCCGTACGTTGGTCCACCAACTTCTCCAATGCCTCTTGACGTTGCTTCAAACGTCTTTCCCTCATAAATAGGATAAGGTTGAATAGTCCAATGATAGCGAGAAGGATAAGTAATCTGCACCACCAGGTTTGCCACCAAGCTGGGGAAATGATGATGGTGAGCGGTTTGGAGGTGGAGCAGATGTCTCCGTTCATCTCGCAAACCTTTACGAGGAAGGTGTAGGTACCTGCCTCAAAATTGGTGAAGGAGGCTCTTGTCTCTTTGTTGACGTAGATCCATTGGTTGCTGAGTCCCTCCATCATATAGTAGTAAGTAAGGTTATCGGTCTGACCGTAATCTATACCGAAATAATCGATGCCAAAGTGGTTTTGGTCATGGTTCAAACGGATGGTGTCCGTGAAGTTCAGGACTTGTTTTAATAGTGCGTTGTCGCCAGTAGATACCTTCTCTCCGTTCACATAGAGGTCTTTGAGATAGACGGATGGGTCATATTGTCCTTTGTTGATGATATCCTCCGGGTTGAATACGAAGAATCCATTATTGCTTCCGACGTAAATCTCTCCGTCCTTCGACTTATAGATGGCGTTGGCGGCGAAAGAGTAACCATCCAAATCGCCTGCCATGTCGAAGTGACGGACCATGTTGCTTTCCGGGTTAAACAAAATCACCTCATTGGTGGCGGTGATCCACAGATTTCCTTGGTTATCTTCTATGATACCATTCAGTGTGTTGGCGATGTGGTATTGAGGGCTGACGCAGTAGAAGGAGTCCGCCGCTTCGTCGTATAGGTTGAGTCCTCCGGTCGTGGTGATGAGCCAGATGCGATGCTTGCTGTCACAATAGGTCATACGTGACTCATTTTGCGCCAAGGTACCGTTCTCCTTGTTCTTCGTATGGATCACCTTTTTATCTCCTTGGTGACAAACCACGCCATCGCTGGTACAAACCCAAAGACGATTTTTGTAGTCGCGCATGAGGTGGCTGGCCCATTGCGGATTCTCTTCAGAACAGATGCCTTGGGTGGTATTGTATTTGCTGGTGATTTGACCAGTTTTTGCATTGATTAGGCAGATTCCAGAACCGTCGGTGGCCATCCAAACGGAGTCCCCTTCGATGAGAAGGTTGTGGATGTTGTTGGTAGGTAGGGTATTCTCACCCTCTCCTCTGGAGTAAATTTTTGTTTTGCCTGTGTTGCGGTTGTATTGCGTCACACCGATGTTGCTGTTACCCCATGAAGCAATCCAGATGTCTCCACCTTTGCCCTCTTTGATATCAAGGATGATATTGCCGAATTGTTTGGCGCTGATGAAGTGGTCAATGTGTGGCTTTTGATTGTTGATACCACCACCATCTGTTCCGATCAATATTTCTCCATTGTTTTCGATGAAACTAGTGACCGCATTGTTGGAGACGGTATTGGGTTTTTCGTTGCTATGCTTGAAGTAATCGAAACTGTTGGCTGTGTTTCCCGAAAAGAATAGCCAGTAATGGTGGGTTCCCACCCAAATGTTTTTTCTGCTATCCTCCGTGATGCTATTGATGGTGATTTTATCCACTGTACTAGGGAAGATGATGCGGCTATTGGAGAATTCGTGACGCTTCAAATCATACATCAGAAGTTTTCCGTTCACGAAGCCGATCCATATGTTCTTTTGGGAATCCTCAAAGGTCTTGGTGACAAAGTTGCTTAAGAATAGATCGGGCGTGTTTTCTGTCGAGTAGGTAGTAGGCGCGTTTGCCGACTTCGGATCGTAAATGATAAGACCTTCGCTTCGGGTGGAAAGGAAGAGTGTTCCATCAGATGCGGGTAGAATGTTTTGGATGCGAGGATCGTGTCTCTTTTCGAAGGGGAGATCGATTTTTTCAACCTTTTTGCTATTGATGTTAAATCGATAGAGTCCATCTTGCCAAGAACCGATCCAAAGTGTCTCTCCATCCAGAGCCATGCAATTGCCATCAGTCGGTATTTCGTGTTTCTCCGTGAAGTTGCCTTTTTCATCCAACTCCATAAGACCATAACGGGTTAATACCCAAATGTGGCCAGCTTTATCCTCTTCGATACCGTTGATGTAGGAGTCGCAGACATTCAGATCGATGTGTTTGAACCGTCTGGTCGGACGGTCGTAGATGGCCAATCCCTTATCTGTACAAACCCATAATCTTTGTCTGGAATCCTCGAATAACTTTCTGAAATTATTGTAATGGACTTTCGCGGATGAATCTTGCTCGCACTTTGTGTAATCGTAGCCATTGTATTGCACCAAACCATTTTCGGTCGCTAGCCACATGATGCCATAGCTGTCCGCATAGATATCGTTTACATTGCTGCAAGGGGTGTTGGCTTGTGCTTTTAAGGCAGAAAAACGTTTAGCTTCTCCATAGGTATCCATGGAAAAGGGTAGCAATATGGTTAATATGGTAAATATTAATAGATGCTTGTGCATGATTCTATTTACTATTACTTTTTATGTCAGGAAACTAGGCAAAATTAATCAATGTTGATTTATTTTCAAAAAGGTATCTCCTTAAAAGTAGGGGATATTCCCTATTATTTAGGGCTAATAATCCCTTTTTGTAGTTGAAGTCGTTCGATTCTCTCTATAAAATCGTCTTTAGATAATAATGTTTTATTCGCAAAGGCGCTGACATAATACTGGCCATGGAGAAAGTCTATTATAAGTTTATCAGTGTCCAAACATCCTTTTTCTCCATGCACTTCCACTCTTTCTATGGCGTGGGTTTCATGTTTTTTACTGAACAGTTGGTAAAAAGTTTCACCTTTCTCTACTGTTTGAAGGTCTAATAGCAAAATTATATACCCCACCTCTCCTTTGTGGTTGTAAATGGAGAAACTTCTCCAATCATCTTTGGTCATTTTTCTTAGTTCAGATGACTCCTCGTTTTCTATATCCGTAGCATTCTTATTTATGCTAATGATTTCTTTGTTGGAGATATGGGCAACCAACTCTTCGTCATCTGAGAGACGATCTGGTAACCGATAGAATAGGTTGCGGAATTCGTCGTAATTGTCCAATCCGTTCCCCTTTCCTATTTGTGAGAGGAACGACAAGAGTTCACTCTCTTTTTCTTTGTTGGTTGTGATGGTATGAAGATAATTGGTGAAACGATCGCACAATAGGTAGATTGTCTGATGTTCTTTCCCAGTTTGTTTGGATGATACTTTATATCCAATCAATCGGCCGTTGTCGATTTCCACCGCTTCTTTTTTATTGTATAGGTGTTGACTGTTTCCTTTTTTTATGATCACAGAATCCGCGATGAATGAACTCAATGTGATAATTAGGTCACTTGATGTGTTTTCACCTAATTGGTATTCTTTGAAGAGTGAAAAGTCTTGGCTTTTGATTCCTGTTTGGAACCGGTTATAGATTTCAGGGTTAGGATTGGTTAGTTTGGCCGATTGAACTGTTGTTTCGTCCCCGCATAGATTGTCTATATAGGTCACGGATCCGAAAGTGGAGAATCCAAACTCCATGTAATCTTTCAAATCGAAATCTTGGATGTTGGGTGTGTAGTAATGATATTCTCCGTAATAATTTCTTCCACCTAATTGTGTCGTTTGTTTATTGAGGGTGACCCAAAAGACACCTTTCAGATCAAACATGTTACTGCTTGGATATTGATTGATCAATTCTTGCATCAATGTATTTATCTTAGGATGGTTCGTGTCGTTTCGATTGGTGGAGGCGTCGGAATCTTTTTTGATTGGCACTCTGCTTTCTGAGGGTAGAGTCGCGTAAGATAGGGTTTTGCCTCCTCGGGTACCTATGGTTTTGTATAATTGATTTTTGAAAATGTTCACCTTCCCGATGTTCTCAAATGCACCGCTTACCACGCTGTAAACTTCTTTCCCCTTGATTTCTTGTTTTAGAATGTAAGATTGGATGTCGTTGTTTGTTAATCGTTCCGTGATGATATAGGCTTGGCGTAGCGTGCTGCATTGGGCGATTTCAACCGTGTAGGGTTTCTTTTTAGAGAAAGTGGTTGCCTCCTTGTCTTTATTGCTTGCGAAGCTGCATAAAGAAAACATTAGGATGATCGAAGGAATAAGTATACGTGTGAATATCGTTTTCATAAGAGGAGACGTTTGTGTAGTGAAATGAAATAGGGTAGTCCCTTGTCACCTTGCAAAGGTAGTAATATTTATTGAGCAAAGGCTTTGTTCATCCCTTTGTCCAGTTTTTTAGGGAAAAATATTCTAAGTTGATTAATTTTTCTTGCGAAATATTTGGATTGTAAGAAAAAAGGCGTACCTTTGCACCGCATTTGAGAATGATGGCGGGGTAGCTCAGTTGGTTAGAGCGTCGGATTCATAACCCGGAGGTCACGAGTTCAATTCTCGTCCCCGCTACAAAAGGAGGTCAAGCAATTGGCTTCCTTTTTTGTTTTTATACTTTACGCCTAATAAAAAAGGCCGATTCCAATGGAAATCAGCCTTTTCTGTTATTGTTTGTAAATCTATTATTTATACCAGCTCACCGAACCGTAACCATTCTCTAAGTTTCTGACTGGGTATACTTCCCAACTTCCGTTCGGGTGGACGATCACCGCAATGCCTGACATGAAATTCATCCAGTTGGGTCTTGCGAAGTTTAATCCTCCATTGCTGGCCCATCCGCAAAGTGGAACGGTTAGAAAATCGTGGGATGTGAACCATGAGAATGTTTTGCCTTCTGTTAATTGGCAGAGCGTATTGATCATTGTGGTTGCCGCTTTGTCTGTTTCGGAAGGGTATTGCCCATAGTATTTAGCGATATTGTCCCAGTTGGATTCGCTGCCGACGATATACTTCTGGTCGATTACCGCTATGGGGTTGTTGATGGCCTCTTTCGACGAGATCTCTGTGTCGCCTCTGTTGATGGCTACCAGGTAACTGGTGTTTTTGCACCTTGGATATTCGGTGGAGCCGTAATAGTAGGATTGATTGGCGCCCGCCTTGCCACTGACATAGTTTTTTCCGACGTTTTGCGCCAATGTGACGCCATTGCTATTTAGGTCGCACTCCTTTCCGGAACAGTTCTCGTCACGTTCGGAGTGACGAATAATGTAGATGATTCTATCTCCCTCTTTTAATCCGTAATATAGATCTGGACCGTAGTTCCATCCTGTTGTGGAGTAGGCGTAACTGTTATTGGCGGCTTTCCCGTAAGTGGTCAGCTTGGATTGAAGCCTATTGATCACACCATTGAGAGAGTCTATCCTTTGGGTTAGACTTTTGTTGTTGTTGATAAGCGTTTCGATTTGAGAGGAGAGTGTTGAGAGTTGCTGAACCATCTCCTTCGCGTCATTCTCCGTGATGTATTTCGCATCGTTGGTGAATTGGCTTATATTCTTCGGCACAACTGTGTGTCTTCCCCAACGAGCCGTGTCCTTAGCGGTGATATTAGCGGCCACGGAATTGAGGAACACAGGGTCGTTTTCTGTGCTGATTTTATTATTCCAAGCTTGAATGTCGCTTTGCCCTATTTGTGCGGCGGGGGATTGGCTAAATAGCGGATCTTGCTCGCTGCTTACTTTGCTGTTCCAACTTTGGATGTCTGTCGGTGTGATTTGTGCCGCTGGGGAGATGGCGAATTGAGGGTCGCTCTCGATGGCCACTTTGTTGTCCCAATTTTGTATGTCGCTAAGGGTGATCTTAGAGGCAGGTGAAGCCTTGAAAGAAGGGTCACTCTCTGTTGTCACTTTTTTGTTCCACTTAGCGGTATCCGCAGCAGTGATTTTAGCGGCCACGGATTGGGAGAACTTAGGATCG
>JAKSKY010000068.1 GCA_024401515.1 Paludibacteraceae bacterium
CATACAACTGGGATAAGGCGTAAAAGACAATCATACCCAGTAATATCTTTCCCGCCATCTTTAGATTACGCCACGTATAGACGACATCCAACCAACCCATCGCCCAGAGGAAAAGAACCTTTATACTCATGGATAGCCTCGTTGGTATTATCCACAGCATCCAAGATCGTCTGATACTCCACAGCTGTCAACGGTTTCCAATCCGCATCATGTTCTTTAGGAGTTTCTTGATTCCCCAATCCGAAGTTTACTAACTCTTCATTCACTTGTTCCTTACTCTCGCCACCTTTGAAGAGAAATAGAACTTTCGAAAGAAATTTCGAAAAGGAACCATCTTCTTGCCTCAATTCTTTTTGCATAATATTCTATTTAGAAATTGTTTAATATCATTAGTGTCCCGTTAAAATCGGGACACTAATGATATTCTTTAGAAATTGTCTAAATTTAATTCAAAACAAATTTGAAAATCTAAAAAAATCTCTCAAAAACATTGATTATCCTATCGACCTTCTTTGTTGACTATAGTTATAGCCTCACGCCAATTGTTAAATGACTTATTAAAAGCATCCACGGACTTATTAAAACCATCCAATAACTTTTGTTGTTGCTCTTTTTGTTCATCATTATTTTCAAAACCAACCTTTCCCGCTTCACATCTTTGGTATCGTTCGCATTCCGAATATCGCTTATTCATTTCTTCAAAATCCGTTCTTAAAGTCTCCTCAAGTTTATTCACCTCACGATCAGATTTATCCCCTTTCTTGTCAGACTCATATTTTGCTATAGCAGAATCCTCCTCTATCTTTTCCTCAACACGCTTTAAAATTCTTTCTTTAATATTTCTTTTCCTCTCATCTTCCAATTGCTGCAAAGACAGTCTTTTTTTCTTCATCGCAGCAACAACATCATTAGCAGAAAATTGAACGCTATCATTATTTACATCCGCCTTTGAAAGTAACATTTCAAAAATTGCATTTTTTATCTCTCTTCCAGACAAACCCTCCGCAGATTCACTAGCCAACAAGAAATCCTCCATAGTCAAACTATGTTCCAAGGGCAACCGAGGAGGCAACTTCTTGGAAATAATATCAGCCCTAGCATCCTTATTTGGCAATTCAAACATAATATGTTTTTGGATTCTGGAATTGAATGCAGAATCAAAATTTGTGACCAAATTAGTAGCAAACAACACAACGCCCTGGTGTTCCTCAAGAAGAATTAACATCTGGCTTCGCAAAGAATTCAGAGCTTGATCAGAGCTGCTAGTTACATTTTCAACACGTTTCCCCAAGAAAGAATCCGCCTCATCAAAAAAAACGACAGAATCTGTCAACGTGGCTGTTTCAAACGCTTTTTTTAGATTTTTTGCAGCTTCTCCCAAGTACTTTGATTCTATCTCAGAATAATTCAAAGCCAACAATTTCTTCCCAAGACGATTGGCAATCGCATGGGCGCACATGGTTTTTCCCGTTCCCGGAGGACCATACATATTTAGAACACTTTTAGCTACTGGCTCTACTTCACCGAATCCCCAATCATTAAAAACAAGATCCTTAACTTCAATTAATTTTATCGCTTCAAGAATCTCACATCTAACTTTATCAGGAAGGATTATCTGATCAAAACAATATTTCGGGTCTACGGGTTCAAAAGCAATGCTTGTGTCCTCATCTTTTCTGGAAACATTATCCTTCTTTGACGATTTTAACTCCTCCATAAATACATCTATAAGTATCGTAAATTCTGGCGAAACGATTTCTAGATTCGCATTATCTCTAAGGAAATCCTCTATCTTTGAAACCAAAGAATAACTATCGCTCAATCCAAAGGAAGCATTATGTGACAATAAGAACCGTTTTCCCCTATCTTTTACTATCGCACATCCATATTTTAATGATAAATGTTTGTATTCTTCGGAATTAACGAGTTCAAGAATCCTACCTTTTAGTGATTTTTCGAAATCCAACAACAAACTATATTGTTGCTGATTAATTAACTTCTTATCTACCTTTATTTCCATAATAAATCACCGAAGATAAATAACATTACCAGGTCTCAAATCAGAGGATATTGAATCCGCTTGGAATCTCAGCTGTTCTTCTGTACCATCGCTATTATAGATCCCAACATCTACAGCATGTTGTTTCTTTTCCTTAATTACAGCTTTCACAGCATCAGGGCAGCGCATAGATATCTGCTCCCTCATGCCTAACAAATCCAAGAAGCCATTATATACAATTTCAACTACGGCATCAATGCCACGTCTAGCAAGTCCTAACAACCAATTTATAAGACCTACGATGCCAATTACTAAGGATACAAAAAGAATAAACAATGTCCATCCACCAGATATCCAATCCAACCAGTATAAAATCAGAGAGCCCCAAAATGAGAGTCCTCCAAAGGACATCAGGTTGCTACCACTTTCTTGAAGTTCTTTTCCTCTACTCATCTGTACACTATCCTATGATAAAACAATCATTGATTCTTCTCCGAAAATTTCATTAATTTGAGCGTCAAAGGATTTAGAATAAATAATTTTACAATAGGGGATATTATTTGACTCTGCATCTTGGACACCAACAAACAACAAATTATATCCGACCTTTTTGGGTGGGAAAGGTCTTCCCTTTGAAAGTTTATTAAAAATCTCGCAATTGTCCTTCATAAGGAATGGGATATGTTTATCCTTCTTTAAGTCCAATGTTTTCAAATACGACACAATTGACGACATCGTGACTTCTCCATCAACGACCTCAGTGTTCGACTCATACCATTCCTTTGTCACATTAAGACCTCGCTTATAGACTGCCTTTGTAAAAAAAAGAATCATAAATACAACAGCAACTAAAACCGTCAAAAAAATTATTACTACACTCATATTCATTCATTTATTTTAAAACAACTAAAGCTTCGTTTCCTATCACTTGATTAGTCTGAGCATCGCACGAGTCAGCCGCTATGTATTCATGATGGGTAATCGTTTCTGTCTGCTCATTATACACACCTTTAAACAAGCCCACATCCTTCATAGGCGCGTTTTTCAGCATTTCTCTAAATTGAGGATCCTTCGCATTAATCACAAAAGGGATATCCGTTTGTGGATTCAGCTTCAAACTTCTAAACCAAGAAACAACGTGAGAGAAGAAGTTTAAAACGCCATTAATAATCCTTTTTACAACATTTTTTATCCACGCAACTGCCTTGCGAATTAGTTCTTTAAATTCATCCATATATACTTCACTTTAAAATTATCAATTGTTCCTTTCCAAACAAGTTAGACACATCTTTTCCCAACGAGTTACTTTTTATTATCACATAACAATTATCATCAACTGGGAGCAACTCGCGCTCGTGTGTATACGCCAAATACACAATATACTCTTCATCAGTTTCTGTTTTATAAGCAGCGACTTCACTTGCTCCAGAAACGATATATTTTTGTGCAATTTCAAACAACTTACTTTTGTCCAAAGAATCGATTTGTTCCAATTTTGTATTGTTGACATGTGCGTTTTTAAAACTACACAGAAAATCCTTTATTAAATCACCTGTTCCCTTTACAATCTTTTTCGTTTGTTCTTCAATTACGGGAACCAAATTTTCCATCAATGTTTCCTTTAAACGTTCAATTAATTGATTCAAAATTTCATCCATAAATAAACTATTAACAAATCAACCTACTCTTATAGTTTTTCGGCATCCACTCTCCTTACCCCACTCTCTCCACATCCAGCCAAGCAGTGCTCAAGCACCCAGCCTTCTTGATATCCACACCATACATGCGCATAAAGGCATCGACAACCTCTTGGCCGCCGTTGGTACATACTGGATTGTTGAACGAATTGGTTACTACCTGCACAGACATCCCCGGCTCTATCATAATACCGTTGGTCTGCTTTCTGACTTTCGTCGTTACTCTAAAAATCGGCATACCTTTATGTTTTTAAGTTACACATCAAAAAACTCTCCCGCAATTATACACCCTTCCCCGCTCACATCCACGAGTTCGCACGATTTCCTACTTGTACTTTCAATAAAATGCATGAATATTGTACAGCCATACGACTGCGCGACATTTTCACGGTGATTAGATGCTAATTACATACCATACAGGATTACACACAACACATTGTACTACTTTTGTCAGGTGTACGACTCTTATCAGGTCACGTCTCTTCATAAACAAAAAAAACGTGGAGCAAGTCGTTCACTCGCTTCACGTATCTAGGCTCTCGCATGCCACTCCTGTCGAAACGAGCAACGCCGAAGCCCCACGCAGATGTATGTTCCAAGGCACGAATGGCCTCAAACACTATTCACGCATCTCCTGGGGCGCCCCCGTTGCTTTGTTTTTGACAGGATATTGAATTTGCGAGATTCAGACACGTCAAAACCAAAGCGTACAGTTACGCCTTATATGTATTCCACCACATGTCTCCCCTACCTCAGTAGTCTACCATGTGGATATGCGAATTTAATAAAAATTGGATAAAATGAAACTATTCATCTAAAAAATCTATCAAAAACTATGATTTTCACCCAAAACGGAGAACTACCATTCCAGAACACCACTATGAAGGATATCGTCAATTCGATAACCACCCTTCCCTAGAATGACATGAGTTGGCACGTAACAGGAATCCCCCATCGCTCTATTGACCGAAACCGCCACCAACTCCGAACAATAAAGAGTCGAATCGGAAGTGATATCAAATGCCATATCGAATGGGGTATTCCGCTTCAAATAACAGGAGGCGAAAGAATCGATACGGGCACGGATCGTGTCATTTTTCACATGGTAGAAATCATAATCATAGGCATGGTCCAAAAAATCCGAAAGTGAATCCATCCTTACACTGCCTATGCCCGTTAATTCACTAGCCTCGGCATGAATAACAAAAGACCGTCCTCCCTCTTCATGAAAGATACCTATATGGGAAAAACGTTCGTCTCCACCTGAATATTTACGGAAAATATCAGAAAAGAAACCATCTCCCAACCGACAAACGAAATCCCCGCTTCGAAGAGAATCGGCAGGAAAAGAAACGGTTCCGCGCGGCGGACGATCGCCGAACGGAACCGCACAACACGACATCATCACGCACAATGCGCAACAACAGATCGTGTTTAAGACTCTCGTCATTATTTCTTTGAATCAATATTCACCTTCCACTCACCGTCAATTTTGGCAAGAGTCATCGACTTCTCTATAGTGCTTTCATTTTCAGTGTAAAACACATAAGCGACATTTTCTACGATAGAATCGCGCAAGAAGTGAAATTTATAGTTTGGATCAACCTTTTCACCACCAAAAGCGGCAGCCAAATCCAAAACCTTTCCGGTTCCCTCTGTACAATACTTCTTCGCCTCCTCAGTCTTACCATGAGCTACTGCGACAGAGAACTTCTCAGCAACATTAGAAGGAGAATTAAACACACTACATGCAGCCATCATCAAAGCCGCAACAGCAAGAATAAAAAGTTTTTTCATACTATATAAATTAAATTATCAATTATTATTTCCCCAACAAAGCCTTGATAAACTCATCGCCCTCCAAAACACCATAAGCGCCCGCCTTTGCAGACTCCTCATCATACTTTTGGACCGCATCCGGTTCTATACCTGGATAGTAGATCAAGAAAGGAATAGGCGCCGAGATATGGGTTTTCAAACGGCAAGGGGTCGGATGGTCCGGTAAAATGGCGATCGCCACAGGCTCGTCCCACTTGGAAACCTCCTCGTAGATAGGCTTCACCACACGATTCTCCAAATACTCCACCGTCTTAAGTTTCAACGCCACATCACCCTCGTGGCCTGCCTCATCAGAAGCCTCAATATGTAGATATA
This sequence comes from Paludibacteraceae bacterium, assembly GCA_024401515.1. Lineage (GTDB taxonomy): Bacteria > Bacteroidota > Bacteroidia > Bacteroidales > Paludibacteraceae > UBA1181. The sequence goes on from JAKSKY010000068.1 coordinate 5,851, forward strand.
CCAAATCGTTCTCTTTCAAAGCGTCCAGAGTGGCCTGTGTCTTGCCCTCATAATTGGTGTCGTAAAGACCGGTCGCGCCCTCCACCTCAATGGATTTCAAACCCGCATAGACACCGATGCCGCGAATCAGATCAACAGCGGAGATCACCGCACCGTTCTTCAATCCGTAAGTCTCCATCAAAGTCTTCATCTCAGGTTTATAACCAGCCGACCATGGCCAAATGCTATTGGCGGGATCCTTACCCTCCGCCACACGTTTGATATTTACAGGATGCTTAGGAAGAATCTCCATACTGCGGAGAATCAGGTCATTCAACTGAGCAGCGGTCGCTTCCGCATCAGGGCAGTCGGCCTTAACCATGACATCCTTGGTAGGAGTACCAGGAACATCGTGTGGCGGCGTGCAAGAGACATGTTTGTTACCCCCCTTTATCTTCAACAAATGACGATAGGAGATGCCTGGGAAGAAACGCACCTTATCATCACCCAACTCCTCATTCAAATAGTTAATCAACTGATATGCCTCTTCATTGGAGATATGGCCGGCGGAATGGTTCTTGATTTTTCCATCCTGCACACAAATAATATTGCATCGCATCGCCATCTCTCCCGGTTCGATATCGACACCCATACTGGCCGCCTCCAAAGAACCACGTCCCTCAAAAACCTTCTTCACATCATAACCTAGAACGGTTAAGTTAGCGATCTCACTACCTGGATGATAACCAACAGGGACTGTAGCCAAGAGGCCATTACGTCCCTTGCTAGCCAACATATCCATCGTAGGGGTATTGGCTGCCTGGAGAATAGTCTTATTACCTAAAGAGGCGATTGGCTCATCAGCCATACCATCGCCAAGTATAATCAAGTATTTCATAATCCTATGTATTTGGATACAAAAATAAACAAATTTGGACGTGTAGTATGAAATAATCCCACACTATTTTAGAAACAAAAAAAGCGACCAAGAAAATCTTGATCGCTTTGGTGAGCCAGTTGGGGCTCGAACCCAAGACCCCATCCTTAAAAGGGATGTGCTCTACCTGCTGAGCTACTAGCTCTCCCTCAATCGCCTTGTTTCTCAAAGGCGGTGCAAAGATACCTATATTTTCTGAATATCCAAATTTTTTGGAAATAAATTTAGCCGACATCTTCTGATCCACGTAGCGAATAGAAGCCTTCTTATCGGACCTAAAAAAAAGAGATACGCAACAAAACAAATTCGAAGCCGACAATCCATCTGCATAAATATTGCATATTTATTATTCTATTCACAATTTATGCAGAACATACATACGCAAAACGCAATAGGTAATATCATTTTGTCATAATCAAACATATCAAACTATCATTTTGCTATCATAATGCTTACTTTTTGAAATTTTAGTAAATTTTTTATCGATTTTCTTTGTCAGTTTGAAAATATCACATATATTTGCATTGTCATTAAGACAGAAACAAAGGTTTAACATAAAACATTACGACTATGGTAGCAGGTTTGATTATTTCAGGTACAGTTGCAGTTTCAGTAGTAGCAAGAATTTACATGGAGCTCGCAGAATAAGAGGAACAAAAGAAAAAGTAAATAACTTATTAAATATTACAATTATGGTAGCAGGATTGATCATCACAGGAACAGTAGCAGTCTCAGTAGCAACTAGAATCTACATGGAGCTCGCTTAATCAACGAACACAGTATTTAATCTTTAAAACATTACGGCTATGGTAACAGGAATCATTATTTCAGCAACAATAGTAGCGACAATAGCAACTAGAATTTACATGGAATCAAAAACATTAAAGAAGATGTAGTCATGGACCAGACAGATAATTGCAATAAGTAAAAGCCTCAATATTCGAAACGAACATTGAGGCTTTATTATTTCCTATCATTAGGAACTAATTCCTAACTCTGAACCTATAATTCTTAACTATTAAGAGACCCTGATTCTACGACCTACTCTCAAAATCGTAGTGCTCTTGATCTTATTCAACTTGCAAAGACGGGAAACCGTCGTATGATACTTCTTAGCGATCCTTCCCAAATTATCACCCTGCTTAATTTTGTAATATTTAATCGGAGAGTGCAAGTAATCATTGAACTCCTTGAAAGAGACTTTTCTTTCCACCAAATAGGTATCCGCCTTAACGACCATGGAACTATCAGAGATATCCAAAATTTTACGAGGGTTGATCGGGTTACCCAAATAACGGAACTCGAAATGTAGATGAGGGCCTGTCGAACGTCCCGTATTTCCGCCCAAACCAATCACATCACCAGCCTTTACCTCTTGATTGGTATTAACCAAGACCTTTGAAAGGTGGCCATAAAGTGTCTCCAAACCATTCTTATGGCGGATCATCACAAAATAGCCATACCCCTTTTTACGCATCGTGGAACGAGTGATACGTACCTTTCCATCAAAAGCGGAGCGAATCGTATCGCCAATCTTTAAACGCATATCTGTACCCGCATGGAAACGGCCCCAACGCTCACCGCATTCAGAGGTGACCACATTGATATTAGGAGGATAAAACCCACGACAATCCACCATAAATGAGTCTGGAACAGAATCTATAGAGATGCGGTAAGGATTGACACGCGTAATATCCCAAATACCATGATACATGGAGTCGCATGGAATGGAGTCTCGGATCACAAATTTCTGGTCATTCCAATCCAATGAGGTGGAATCATTTGTCAAATCTGCCTCAACAGTCTCATCGTCGACCATCAAAGAATCAGTAGTCAAAACAGGCTCATCCGCCGAATCTTCCTGCGAAAAGGAGCAAAAAGGCAAGGCCAGAGCCGCAATTATCACAAAAAATCTTCTCATATCATTCCTCGATTGTCAGATTCCATAGAGAACCTGAATTTGCCCAAAAGCCAAAGAGTCGTTTTTTTCGAACGCTCAATTAATTGATAGGCGCGAAGATACAACGAAAAAACCGAATAAGAGGTTAACAAAAGTCACAAAAGCAGAGAAATTACCAGCACAAAACAAACATATCACAATACAAACATCAGAACATTAAGAACAATCAATACAAAAACAGCATCCCTCCAAGAGAGATGCTGAGACAAGAATGCAAAATATTATTTCACCAAACCTTTGTATTCAATAGGATATGAGCCCATTTGCGCGGAGAAAACTAGACTGTCATCACTTACATATCCCTTCAAACCAGTGATGGTATATTGAGAAAAGGCATTGCCCTTAAAATAAGGGACGATACTAGCCACCTCAAATTTACTTTTACCATCCTCATCAGTATAAGGGATACCTCTGACACTAATAGAATCCAAAGCAGGCATTCTCTCCGCCATTTTCGCATTGAGAAGAATAAGATCCATATCGATATGTTTCATTACGCCACACTCCGCAGCGCTATTCGTATAGATGGATCCATCCGCATTGATCACATTCATAGTACCCATGTAATGGATAGTTGGGTAAACAACATCGTTTCCCAAGTCACCCGTGGTCGTGTTATTGTTATTTTCGTCCTCAACATCGTCCTTATCACAAGAGACAAAAGCGGCTGAAATCATAGAGATCATCGCCAATAATAAAAACTTCTTCTTCATTCTATATTAATTATTAATGTTAAAATTCATATCGCAACGACACCCCCAATCGTCTGGGTTTGCCTTTCTGACAGAAACGGTTACCCATGGAGACAAAATAGAAAGTGTCATATTCATTGCCGCCAATATTCTTACACCAACCCTCCAACGAAAACTTCTTTTTGTGCAAGGATACCGCTCCATTGAAAAGGGAATAAAAAGACTGTGAACAACTGTTCTCTTCATCCCAATATATCTTACCTGTTCCGGTCCAATCAGCGGAGAGCTCTACCCTATCAAGCAATTTTTTCATGACATAGAAAGTACGCTGAACTCTCAAAGAGGCGGTATGCATCGGAGAATAGGGAACATAATTACCATCGTAGCGGTTATTACCATCATAGAAATCAACAAATTTCGCATTGGTATAGCCATACGAACTGGAGAAGTCCCACTTCTTCATATGATAGGCGACAGAGAACTCCGCACCGAAGCTACGGCTCTTTCCCGCATTGGCCATCATTCGGCCAGTATTTTTCCCCTTAGGGAAAACTGTCAATTGCTGATCACGGGCTTGTATATAAAACAACGACAAATCCGTATTCAACGCACCTTTCGAAATATTGGGAGAGAAATGACCGCCTATCTCATAAGTCCAACTATGTTCAGGATCATAGGAGATAGCTTTTGCCACATCATAATTGGCCACACCCATGTCGTCGAAATGCATACCCATATCGGCCATCATATCATTCATCAAAGCATTCTGAAGGATATCAGAGAAGATTTGGGTATTGAAACCACCCGCCTTAAACCCTTTGGCCGCATAGGCATAGAGGTGGTTGGATCCATCCAAGTGGTACTGAATTGAGAACTTCGGCAACAGGTTGAAAAAAGCCTTATCCGATTTCCCTTCCATACGGGAGAGAATAGCTTTGTAATCCTTCATAAAAAGGGTAAACATATAATGAAGGTCGGAATGGTTCTGATAGGAGATGGCCGCCTTTTCATAGTCTGCACGTAGGCCTACCGTAAAATTCCACGGCCCAAAACGAAATTCGGATTGGTGGTAGGCCGCAACGCCGCCATTCGGCAGTTCAAAATCACTCGCTATTAGAAATTTATCTTCTTGAATATCTAATCTATCATTCGGGAAAATCTGTTGAATGCCCTGATTGGCGTTCGCCAAAATCAATTGGTCAATTCCCCCACGAAGAAAGGTCACCGGCGCCTGCATTGAATTATGCTTGTAGAAACCATAAACGCCCGCTTTCCAACGCCATACCCTTTTAGAATTGGGCAACGATTGGAAGACCAACTCCTCAGTAGCGGCATGTTCACGCTGCGTTTGGTTGAGATTGAAGATGGGAAGGGGCAAAAAATCCTGGTCCAGGAGCATATCGTCATCCAAAAACTGATAGCTAGTCACGGTCGAGAAAGAGAAGTTCCGCCACCGCTTTTTCAAGACAAACGCATCACTGACCGTAGTACGGTCATAGTGGCACTCGTCGTTATAGTTGACAGGCGTCTCAGTCGAATCCGAATAGAGCGAATAGGCATAGCCGCCCTGCTTCAACAAACTGAAAGAGAATATATTCTCAAACGACAATTCATTTTTCAAGCGCCACATCAATCGGCTTCTCAGAGATAAGCTATTGGAAGGATCGCACCAACTATCGTCATAACCATTCTTAAACAAGCCATTTGTATGTTGTGCGCAAGCGGCAATAGAGAAGGCAAATTTATCGGATGGATTTTGGTAAGTGGAGGCCTTTAACTTCACCGTATTACCTTTGGAATAATCGACGGCCAAACGTGTACCATGATATGAAAAGGGAGATAGGGAGAAAATATTGATCAAGCCACACATTGTATTTCGACCATAAAGCGTCCCTTGAGGTCCTCTTAGGAACTCCATGCGTTGAAGATCGAAGAGATCCATATCGAAACAATTTTTGTTGAGGAGAGGAACATTGTCCACAATCATACCAACCACGGGCTGTTCAATACGGGCACCGAAACCTCGCACATAGACGGAGGATGTCATTTGGGATCCATAGTCAGGCATATGGAAATTAGGGACAAAAGATGCCATATCCTTGGGAGAGGCAACGCCTTGCGACTCCAATTTCGTCATAGAGAAGGCATTGGCAGAGAGCGGCATCTCTTCCAAACGTTCACTCTCCTTTACCCGCACCACAACCTCCAAAGGATCCAACAATTCGGAGAATTCCTCCTCCTCTTTCTGATCAGAAGATTCTTGTGCATAGGTCGGAAGAACAACCATCCACCCCAAGAAAAAAAATACAAATTTGCAAAGCTTCATTTCACCATAACTTACCGATGCAAATTTAGGTGGAACTTGAAAAACAAAATAGGACTGCAAAAAGGGAAATTAGGACAATTCAATCCTCAAAAGGAGAGCCTTTTCATTTATATTTCTTTTTAAACTCCAAAGGAGTCAACGTAGTGATTTTCTTGAATTTACGGGCAAAATAGGAAGAATCCATAATATTTAATTCCGCGGAAATATCCGCCACACTTAAATCTGTCTCACATAGCATCGCCTTCGCGCGTATGATTACAGAATCGTCAATCCACTGAGAAACAGGCTTCCCCGTCTCGCGCTTCACCAATTTATTGAGATAGTTCGGTGTCACATGAAGGAGTTCGGCATACTCGGGGATTGTCCTTAAAGGTTGTTCCTCATCGAAAAGCTGACGGAGGAAGAGGTCGCAAGCATTCTCCGCAAAAAGATTATCGTTGCCGTTGAACAAGGTATTCGCTTCCGCCAACACACTCATCATGAGGCACTTCACCAAATCCATATTATACTTTCCTTTCGAGATTTCCGCAACAATCCGACCAAACAATGAGGAGATGAAAGGAATCTGTTCCTGTGGAAACTGGCACTTCACCATCGTGCGGCCATTCAAGATTTTCACCTGACGGATATTCTCCTGACTAAAAGCGCCACTACCCAAGAAACTATTATGGAACCCGCCCATAAATCCTTGGCAATCCTTATAATGGTTGATGGTAAAAGAGACACCTTGCGGAATCAACAAAAGATCACCAGCGGTAGCCAAAACACTTTTGCCCCCCGACTCCACCAAAATCTCCCCTGTAGAAATAAAAGCGAAACAATTCACCACCGAACAGATAGTAGCGGGCAAGACCATTTTTTGGCATGTCTCATCCAATCTACGGAGTGAAAACGGCTCCATATCAGGACGGGCGGAGTGGCCCATTTCTCTTGTGTGGGGATGTTCCATAACTAACGGGTATCAATAAAAAAAGCGCAGCCGTAATGGTTGCGCTTGTTGAGGTTCCTAGCAGATTCGAACTGCTGTAAACGGTTTTGCAGACCGGTACCTAACCACTCGGCCAAGGAACCTTGATTTTTCGAATGCAAATGTAGGGGAAATTTCCGACTTCGCAAAAGAAATCAATGTTTTTTTTCGCAAAATCGAATAATTTGGACAAAAATCACCCTCAAACCATCACTTCGTCAATTCATAACGCAAATTCTGAGGAACTGAAGCGCAATGCTTCGCCAACAAGAACCGCTCCTCTTCAGATATCTCGGAGATAATCATAAGATGTTTTTTCGTCAAAGCCGCCAAGAGAGAGAACTCACCTTGTCCCTCCTCTTGAATGCGCACCTCACCCTCGTTCGGCAATGCCATGACCCGTTCACGCAACTGATCCATATTCTTCAAGGCCAAACGAGCTCTCTTCTCCACATCACGTCCTTTGTAAATATAGTTATGAGCCACCAAATCAGCGAAATATTCAGGCGTCTCCAACTCATCCACCATCTTGCCATACTCATGCTCATAATAGTGCTGTACCAACTGAGCGGTTTTCAGTGACTTCACCTCCTTGCGGAATGGGTGTTCCGCAGAGATTCTAGGCAAATATTTCACATCCACCCTACCCTTTCTCAATAGGAACTCCTTTTTAGGGAAGAAATGACCGATGCCATGAATCATGATCGGAATAATATCTACACCGAACTTCTCAGCCAAGTGGAAAGCGCCTTTGTGGAAACGAAGGATGGAACAATCCGCCGAACGGGTACCCTCCGGGAAGATCAAGATGGAATAGCCTTTATCGATCGCAGCCTTCAACTCCGCCTCGTGTTGTTCCAATCCATCGGAAACAGGCAAGAAATCCGCATAACGGATAATCCAACCGTAGAATGGGCAATTCCATACCCACTTATTGGTCAAACAGACAATTTTTGGACTTAATATCAACGTATAGAGCAAGTCCAAATGCGACTGATGATTACAAACGATGATGCCAGGTTTATCCAAAGTTTCACCCACCTGATTATCCACATGGCACGTCACACCAGGCATCAGTTTCACCAGCAATTTGAAAATGCCACATAATCTCTCATGATAAAAACGTTTGTGAGACTCCGATTTGCCTCCAATCGTCAGAACAAAGAAGCCCAACAAAGACATATAAATCGTGCCGACAAAGAAGACCAAGAAACTAACGATCGTGAGCAATAAGTTCTTCAGGGTAATAGGCATCAACCGATGCTCCCCCTTTGATTTGGTCAACCAATTAAACAACAACGGAGGGAAGAAATAGGCCATCAAAATCACGGAGAACATACCCACAATCGTCACCTCCGCCAACGATCGCATAGCTGGATGTTCCGCGAAAATCAAGACACCAATTCCGATGAACATGATCAAAGCGGAGAGCATTACCGAATTCTTATAGGAAGCCAACACCTTCTTACCATAGGCATATTCGTACATCAATCCCTCCGTCACAAAGATGGTATAATCATCGCCCTGTCCAAATATAAAGGTGGCCAAGATGATATTGACAATATTGAATTTCATATCAAAAAGACCCATGAGGCCAAGAATCCAAATCCAAGCCACCGTCAAAGGGACAAAGGAGATCAACGCCAACTCGGACCGACCGAAGGAAATCAAAAGAAAGAAAAAGACGATACATCCGCATATATAAAGCACACGGTTGAAATCGTCCGACAAGGAGTCCACCAATCGGTTCAACAAAGATCTGCCATCAAACGCAAAGAGATATTCATCCGCACCATTCAAGGCGGCAAGGAGCGCATCCGCCGATTCTGGGTCATGTTCCAAGATGGTGTAAATGAAACAAATATCATCATCATCCATCACATAATTCCGGGCAATGTTTTGCATCAAACCATCAAAATGGCCCTTCCCCGCCACCTCATAGTTCCTAGCCACCATCGCATAGAATGGCGCAAAAGCATCCGCGCTGAAACCACTCGCCACAGCCGCCTTTTGAATCCTAGAGACCGCATCCGGATGGTTTCGCCAATAGGCATTCCACCGCTCCGCGCGCTCTGCCTGTTTCTCCTCGGAAGGGAAAAAGATGCTAATACCCGTCACTTTAGAAAGGAGTCCCGTCTGACGCAATGAATCTATTAGGCTACTGGAGAACTCATAATTCCACAAGGCCTCATCCAAGGAGGTTCCCTCCACTACGCAGAAGGTCTTTGCCTGATCCGACTCGGTCTCCTCGGTCAATTTCGCCATACGCATCCGCTGATCGGGCGTCATATAATTGATGACCCCCATATTAGTCTCGAAGGTAGGTTTCAGACTATAATAGCATAATGGAATCGTTAGCAACAGAATCACAGCCACCACCACCTTGTTTTTCTCCAACTGGAAGCCCACGATCTTACCGAACATCAGTTCTTTAGGATGTTTACCCTTGAACAATTTATTGGTGAAGAGATGCGGCAAGAAGAAGAGCACAAAAAGAATGGTGCCCACCAAAAGCAAGGCGGAGAACATGCCCATATCCCGCATCGCGTCCGAACTGATAAAGAGCAGGCTCAAAAAGGCGCCCACCGTGGTGATATTACCCGTCACCAAAGGCTCCACAATATCATTGATCGCCTCGGAGCGAGTATGTCCATCCTTGATATGAGCCAAAAAATGAAGCGGATAATTCACCGCAATTCCCACAATAATGGAGCCGATGCCCACCGCAATTACCGAAACATTATCTTGGAACAAGGCCAAGAAAGCCATCGCGAACAAAACTCCGAATGAGATGGAGAAAAGGATCAACAAAATTGCCCGCCAATCCCTGTAAAAGGCAAACAACAAGACAATGATCAATGTCAACGCCACCGCTGTGGACCAAATACTGTCCCACTTGATTTGTTCCGCATTACCGATTGAGATGACCGCAGGTCCGATATAAGTGACCGTCACACCATACTCTTGCATCACACGCTGCGATGCCGCCTCAATAGCGGCCAACCACAGTTTGTTCTGATGCGTTTCACTGGAAGGTGTCAAGGAAGAGATAGGAACCATAATAGTTTTTCCCTCCTTATCCAACAGATACCCATCCCGCATATTTTCTCCGTCAGAAGGACGCAAATCATTCAATTTCCGCAAGACCGGATTGGAAAGATGGAGCGGGTCATGCGCCACTACCCCCTGCATAAAACCACTCATTTGGGAATACATCAAAGTGAGGTTAGAGGCCATCACATTCGCCATCGCGCTGTCAGACCACAAGGAATCCATCCGCTTGTAATCCTCATCGGAGAGATAATAAGGGAGATTCTCCAAGACAAAATTCATCGTCTCGAAGACACGGTCACCATCCGCCTTCACAAAAATCTCAGAGGTAAGTCCTAGCGTATCTATCGCCTTTAAAGACTCCGAAAAACCATCCGCCGCGCGCTCCAACAACGAGAAATCAGGTTGTTGCGAAGTGTCCCGCATTGAGAAATAGACCATCACACGATTGGAGGAGCTGAAGCGTTGAAAGGCCTGGTACGCCTCATCGGATTTGCTGGCAGGCAAGAACTTACTGATATCTTCCGCAAAACGAATCCGGGCGACAGCCACCGCCAACAAGGCCGCAGCGACACACAATATAATTTTTAGCAAGGAGCGACGCTCTTCAAAAAAGAGGAAAGCTCTTTTGACAAGGTTCTTCATTGAAACATTCATTTTCCGCAAAGATAAGAAAATTTGGTGGTCACTCAACGCATAGGGCTCCGCTTGTCTTCCGCATAGGGCTCGCACACCTATGCTATATCAATTCTTAATTCTTAATT
>JAKSKY010000069.1 GCA_024401515.1 Paludibacteraceae bacterium
CCAGCCGCTATGGATGGGGATTGAAGGGGTTCTATAACGAGGCCAACACAGGAGAGGGCGCACGTTTCCAGCGATGGATGGCAGCCTACCTGACCTATGTTTTACCATTAATCATATTGGCAGTCTTTGTACTGGGTATCTGCGACAAGTTTGGGTGGTTAAAATAAAGTTGTTATAGAGACATTCCTTAGGCTGTCTCTCCGCTTTCAAACACGAATCGGCAGTGTTTCTTCTGAAAAGGCAATATTAAAGGCCCTGAACAATTGGATTGTTCAGGGCCTTCTCTTTTATGATTGAATGATTACAAATTCAAAGACTTCTTGATAGCCTCGATCTTAGCCGCAGCCTTCTCATTTTGATCAGCGTAGTCTGCAGCAGACTTCATGGTACCCTTCACCTCGCAGTAGAACTTGATCTTTGGCTCTGTACCTGAAGGACGAACTGATACCTTAGTACCATCCTCACAGAACCACTGAAGCACGTTGCTTGTCTCTGGCATGTCAAGCTTCTGCTTACCAGCTGCTGTAGTCATCTCAAGAGTCTTGAAATCCTTAACTACAGATACCTTGCTACCACCTAGATCCTTAGGAGGGTTAGCACGGAAGCCTTCCATCATTGCCTTGATCTCGTCAGCACCGCTCTTACCTGGCTTTGTAACGTTGATTGTGAACTCCTTAGAGAAGCCGTACTCCTGGTAGATCTGCATCAACAAATCGTATAGAGTCTTGCCCTGATCCTTTGCCCAAGCTGCGATCTCACAGATCAAACAGATTGATGCTGGAGCATCCTTATCACGTACCTTGTCGAATGGTAGGAATCCGAAACTCTCCTCACCACCACCGATGTATTTCTTCTTGCCCTCTGAGATTGCGATCTCACGTGCGATCCACTTGAATCCTGTGTAGCAATCACGAAGCTCGATATTGTTCTTCTTTGCGATCTCTGCGATAACCTCAGTTGTCACGATAGTCTTAACAAGGAACTCGTTACCTGTCATCTTGCCAAGCTTCTTCATGTTTGTGATGATGTAGTAGCAGAACATCATTGCTGTCTGGTTACCGTTGATGATCATCCACTCACCCTTGTTGTCGCGGCATACGATAGCAAGACGGTCAGCGTCTGGGTCTGTTGCTACAACTAGGTCTGCGTTAAGCTTAGTACCAAGCTTCATACCAAGTGTCATAGCCTCAGCGTTCTCTGGGTTAGGACTTACTACTGTAGGGAAGTTACCATCTACAATCATCTGTTCTGGAACGACATTGATGTTCTGGAATCCCCATGAACGCAAGCAAAGAGGAACAATCACACGACCTGTTCCGTGCATTGCTGAATAGACGATGTTAAGATCCTTCTGACGATTGATTACATCTTGATCAATCAAAGCCTCATGTACAGCTGTCATGTAGTCGAAGTCCATCTCACCGCCGATGATCTTAATCAAATCCTTATTGCCGTCGAACTTCACGTCCTCAACCTTCACCTTATTCACCTCGTCGATGATACCCTTATCGTGGGGAGCTAGCACTTGCGCACCATCCTCCCAATAAGCCTTGTATCCGTTGTACTCACGAGGGTTGTGGCTTGCGGTCACGTTCACACCAGCTTGAGCCTTCAACTGACGAATAGCGAAGGAGATTTCTGGTGTCGGGCGCAACGCCTCGAATAGATAAACTTGGATGCCGTTAGCGGAGAAAATATCAGCAACTGTCTCAGCGAAAAGGCGAGAGTTATTACGGCAATCGTGACCTACCACAACAGAGATTTGCTTACGTCCAGCAAAATTCTTCTTCAAATAGTTGGCGAATCCTTGAGTTGCCATACCTACCACATACTTATTCATACGGTTGGTACCCACACCCATGATTCCGCGCAAACCACCTGTTCCGAACTCTAGGTTCTGATAGAATGCGTCGATCAAATCAGTCTTATCGGAATTATCCAACAAACGTTTTACCTCACTCTTAGTTTCTGCGTCGAAGTTACCATTCAACCAAGCGTTTGCTCTTGCTGTAACCTCCTGCAACAAAGCGTTATCCATTAAAAATACAAATTAGGTTATACAATTATAATAGGGGGAACGGCCGTATCCAACAACCATCCGCCAATAAATTACAAAATGTTTTCCTTTTCGATATCCTTGAAATAACGGTAGGTTGAAACCTTCAAATCGAAGGTTGACAACTCGTCACAAACAATGATACCCTTAGGGTGAAGTTGCAAAGCGCTCAAAGTACACATTTGGCAAACACCGCCTTCGATGGCTTGTTGCAATGCGCGCGCCTTGTTATATCCGCTCACCAAAATCATCACCTCCTTCGCATCCATGATAGTACCTACACCTACCGTCAAAGCGGAAGTAGGCACCTTACTCATGTCATTATCGAAGAAGCGCGAGTTTGCGATGATCGTATCAGTAGTCAAATGTTTCAAACGGGTACGTGAAGTCAAAGAAGAACCTGGCTCGTTGAAAGCGATGTGTCCATCAGGACCAATACCACCCACAAACAATTGAATACCACCCGCCTTCTTGATACGCTCCTCGTATTCAGCACACTCCTTCTCCAAATCAGGCGCATTACCATTCAAGATATTAACCTGATTCTCTGGAACATCGATATGTTTGAAGAAATTATTCCACATAAATGAGTAATAACTCTCCGGATGCTCTTTAGGCAAATTAACGTACTCATCCATGTTGAAGGTGATGACATTCTTGAAAGAGACAACGCCCGCACGATTCAAAGCGATGAGTTCGCGATACATACCAATTGGCGAAGAACCGGTAGGAAGTCCTAAAACGAACTTACGGTCTGCCGTTGGTTGGAATTTATTAATTGTGTCGGCCACGTGTTGCGCCGCCCACTTTGAAATGGATTCGTAATCCGATTGAATAAGAACTCTCATATATTAGATATTGGTTAAAGACTACTCTTTGGTCAGCTTCAGTCCTCCACTCTTTCGCATCTCCGAAATGGATTTATAGAGCAAATAGAGACCCCATATCACCAACGGAAGACTCAACAACTGACCCATGTTAAGTGGCATTTCATCCTCGAAAGACTCCTGACTGTTTTTGATGAACTCCAACAGGAATCTCGTCAAGAAGATACCTTCCAAAAAAACGCCAAATATGAATCCTTCGAACTTTCTCGCATTGGTCCGCCAATACAAGAACATGATGACCGCAAAAGTAACAAGGCAATAAAGCACTTCGTAAATTTGGGTAGGATGACTAGGCGCCGAGAAAATCGGTTCCGCACCATTTTGCCAATGATGGATATTGGTAATAAACCTAAATGCCCAAGGAACACTGGTCTCATGGCCATATATCTCATGGTTCATCAAGTTACCGAATCGGATGCATGCGCCGCAAAGAGCAACCGCCAAGACAATTCTGTCCATCACCCAAATGAAATTCTTTTTCACCACATATTTGCTGAAAATCCATAAGGATAGCAAGATACCGCAAGCACCACCATGGCTGGATAGTCCACCCTTCCAAACACATAGCACCTCAGACAAATGGGAGAGATAATATCCGGGATCATAGAAGAAACAATGTCCGATACGGGCACCTATGATGGTTCCCACCAGCATATAGATAAACAATTTCTCCATATGCTCCTCCGGAACCTTCTCCCTTTCATACACCTTGGATTCCACCCAATATCCGATGAAAAAGCCCAAGGCCCACATCAATCCATACCACCGAACCGTCAAAGGTCCTATGGAAAAAAGATTGGGGTCAACTTCCCATGTTATTGCTGATAACATAAAATCGCTATTAGTAACTATTATTTACCGTGGCAGTTCTTATACTTCTTACCAGAGCCACATGGACAAGGATCATTTCTGCCGATATTCACGCTAGTAGGTTCAGTACGTCTTGGGAGCTCACTCTCCCTCTCCTCTGAACGGCTCTCCTCATATTGCGTCTTAGGCTCTTCCTTGACAGGAGCGCTTTGTGGCTGCACCTCCTCCGGGTCACGCTGCTGAACAGGGATTTGAGCACGCATAAAGACAGAAACAGTACTATAGCTTGTATCATTTTGCATCTTCTCATACAAATTATAAGACTCAATCTTATAAATCAAGAGAGGATCCTTCTGCTCATAAGTGGCATTTTGAACGGAGTGGCGCAACTCATCCATTTGACGCAAATGGCGCTTCCAATACTCATCGATCGTATGCAACATCACGGAACGTTCAAAGGCCTTAATAATCGCCTTACCATCAGACTCATAAGCCTCCTTCAAGTTCACTGGGATGTTATACATCATTCTACCATCCGTGATAGGGATGATCATATTCTCAAAGCGGTCGCCCTGCTCCTCAAATACCTTCTTCACAACTGGCATCGCCACATTCGCGATGTTATCCATCTTACGTTTGAATGATTCCATCGCAGCGTCGAACAAAACATCCGCAACGGTCTCAACACTCATATTCTTAAACTTCTCCTCTGTAATAGGGGCATCGATCGCAAAAATGCGGCGAGCCTCGCTCTCAAAGTAGTCGTAAGCATAATTAGGTCTGGAGTTCTTGGCAATCGTGAATGCGACACCATAAATCATATTCATCGTATTCACACCCAAACGCTCACCCATCAATGTTTGGCGACGTCTACGGTAAACCACCTCACGTTGTTTGTTCATCACATCATCGAACTCCAACAAACGTTTACGGACACCGAAATGGTTCTCCTCAACCTTCTTTTGCGCACGCTCGATAGACTTGGAAATCATGCTGGATTCGATCATCTCACCCTCCTTGAAACCAAGTTTATCCATAATGCCGGAGATTCTCTCAGAACCGAACAAACGCATCAAGTTATCCTCCAAAGAGACGAAGAACACAGATGAACCTGGGTCACCCTGACGTCCGGAACGACCTCTCAACTGACGGTCCACACGACGTGATTCGTGACGCTCCGTACCAATGATCGCCAAACCGCCAGCCGCCTTCACCTCATCCGAAAGTTTGATATCGGTACCACGACCCGCCATATTGGTGGCGATGGTCACAATACTGCTCTTTCCCGCTTGTGCGACAATCTCAGCCTCCTTTTGGTGCAACTTGGCATTCAATACATTGTGCTCGATCTTTCTAAGAGACAACATCTTACTCAACATCTCAGAAATTTCAACCGAAGTGGTACCGACAAGAACCGGACGTCCTTTATCCACCAAACGGACAATCTCCTCGATGACCGCATTAAATTTCTCTCTTCTTGTACGGTAGACACGGTCTTCCATATCAATACGAGCGATTGGACGGTTGGTTGGAATAACCACCACATCCAATTTATAGATATTCCAGAACTCGCCAGCCTCAGTCTCGGCTGTACCGGTCATACCAGCGAGCTTGTTATACATTCTAAAGTAATTTTGCAAAGTGATCGTCGCGAAAGTTTGGGTAGCGGCCTCCACCTTCACACCCTCTTTCGCCTCGATAGCCTGGTGCAAACCATCGGAATAACGACGGCCATCCATGATACGACCCGTCTGCTCGTCGACGATCAACACCTTACCCTCTACCACCACATACTCTTGATCCTTATCGAACAAGGTATATGCCTTGAGCAATTGGTTAACGGTATGTACACGGTCTGACTTGATCGCATAATTTTGCATAATCTCATCCTTCTTAATCTGAGCCTCCTCAGGAGATGAGCTGTTTCTATCCACCTGGGACAACTCTGTACTGATATCCGGCAAAACGAAGAAGTTTGGATCCTCGGACGCACCCGTCAAAGCCTCAATACCCTTATCCGTCAAATCGATGGAACGGTTCTTCTCATCGATGACAAAGTACAAAGGATCTGTGGCGATATGCATGTTCTTATTTTGCTCCGCGATGTAATACTCCTCTGTCTTCAACAAAATAGTCTTGTTACCTTGCTCGGACAAGAACTTGATAAGAGGTGTATTCTTAGGCAATGCCTTATAAGAACGGAACAAAGACAAAGCGCCCGCCTCTTGGTCATCCTTGTTGTCTGACTTCAACAAACGTTTCGCTTCCGTCAAATAGTTGTTAGCCAAAACCTTTTGTTTTGCCACCAATTGCTCCACTCTCGGACACAATTGCTCAAATTGTTGGTCATCACCTTTCGGAACTGGTCCTGAAATAATCAATGGTGTACGGGCATCATCAATCAAAACGGAGTCAACCTCATCGACAATCGCGTAATTATGTTGACGTTGCACCAACTCCGCAGGATTAGTTGCCATGTTATCACGCAAATAGTCGAAACCGAACTCATTGTTGGTACCGAATGTGATATCCGCTTGATAAGCACGACGACGCTCTGGGGAATTAGGACGGTGTTTGTCGATGCAATCCACTGTCAATCCGTGGAATTGGTACAATGGGCCCATCCACTCGGAGTCACGTTTAGAAAGATAATCATTCACGGTGATCACATGGACACCCGCACCCGTCAAAGCGTTCAAGAAAACTGGCAATGTTCCCACCAAGGTTTTACCCTCACCGGTAGCCATCTCGGCGATTTTCCCTTTATGAAGCACGACACCACCAAACAATTGGACGTCGTAATGCACCATGTTCCATTGAATCTCATTACCGCCAGCGATCCAGCGGTTGTGGTACTTCGCCACATCACCTTCAATAACAACGAAGTCCTTGGTAGCGGCCAACTCGCGGTCCATATCGGTAGCGGTCACCTCCACCCACTCGTTCTCAGAGAAACGGCGAGCGGTATCCTTCACGATAGCGAATACTTCAGGAAGCACATCCTCAAGCACCTTCTCGTATTTCTCCACAACAGTTTTGTCCAACTGGTCGATTTCAGCGTATATAGCCTCACGCTTCTCCACCTCCTGATTGTCTATATCAGCGCGGAGTTCGGCGATTCTTGTCGTTTCCGCAACCACGAACTGTTTGATACGCTCACGTATACCTTGAACACGTTCGCGCAACTCGTCATTCGACAATGACTTAATAGAGGGATATATCCCATTTATTTTATCTACATAAGGCTGAATTTGACGCGCATCGCGTTGTGCCTTATTTCCAAAAAGCTTAGATATCAGATCACTAAATCCCATAAAAAACAATATTTGCTTATCAAAGTACAAAAATAAGAAAAAAAAAGAGTGTTCCTATCACATTTTCATGTTAAAGTTCACAAACTTTTATTATATCTTTGTGATGTAAGTATAGAATTTGAGGGGGTAATCCTAAAAATCGAGACATGAAGAGTAAGAAAATTCAGCAACAGCACGCCAGCACCATTAAGTTCTTAGTCGGCTTGGGAGACTTCTTTTGGGTGAACTTATTGTTTATAGGCGTAATGTATCTTTATAAACCAGATATTATTTCCTATGCAGGATTAAAATATCACATGGTGCTTGTCAACATGGCCTATGCGATCAGTCTATTCAGCACGGGTATCATTTTGGATAGACGTATAGTCAATTCGGAGAACATTGTCGCCTTGGTGTTTAGGACAACCGCCATCTTTGCCGGCATCCTCATCGCGTCGTCCACGATATTAAGTAGCATGATATTTAAACCGTTATATTGGTTATTATACATATCATGCATATTCATTTTCATATCCACTTGGCGTGTTTGCTCGCGACTATTGCTTAAGAGTTACCGTTCCCATGGAGGAAACCACAGACAATTAATCATCTTGGGCGCCGGCAGTGTGGCGCAAAGAGTCTATAAGTCCACCGTAGCGAACTTGGAATATGGATATAGATTCATCGGATTCTTCGACGACAGAGCACCGGAAGACTACAAAGTGGACCCTTCCTTAGTGAAAGGAACATTGGCCGACGTGGAAAAATTCGCGGAAGAATATGGTGCGGACGAAATCATTTGCGCCCTACCAGCAGGTGACGACAGAAATGCGTTGCCGATCCTACGTTATGCGGAGAACAATCTAATCAGATTCTACATTGTTCCTGATTTCATGCGATTTATTCGCAAATCAGTATCCTTAACCACCCTAGCGGACTCCATTCCGATCATCTCATTAAGAGAGGAGCCTCTCAAAGGAGGATTCAACCGTTTTGTCAAGAGAAGCTTCGACATCTTCGTGTCGGCGATTTTCACCATCTGCGTATTCCCTACCCTATTCATTGTTCTAGGTTCCATTATCAAGGCGACCTCCAAAGGTCCTATCTTCTTCAAGCAAAAGAGGACAGGAGAAAACGGAGAAGATTTCACCTGCTTGAAATTTAGGACCATGACTGTCAACAAGGACGCAGATGAGAAGCAAGCCACCAAGGGAGATGCCCGTGTCACCAAGATTGGCGCCTTTATGAGGAAGACGAACTTGGACGAAATGCCTCAATTTTTGAATGTATTAAAGGGAGATATGTCCATTGTAGGACCTCGTCCCCACATGTTGAAACACACAGAAATGTACTCACACCTGATCGACAAATACATGGTGCGCCACTTCGCGAAACCAGGCATTACAGGTTGGGCGCAAGTGACAGGCTTTAGAGGAGAGACCAAAGACATTTCAGACATGGAGGGACGCGTCAAACAAGATGTGTGGTACATCGAGAACTGGACCTTCTGGTTGGATTTGAAGATTATCTGTAAGACTATCGTCAACATGGTCAAGGGAGAAGAGAAGGCTTATTAACGAGAACATCACACCTTAAATAGCAGAGCAGTCATTTTTATGATTGCTCTTTTTTTGTAGTCGATTTCTTCATAACCGAGCGAAGTCGTCTTCAGAGTGGTTTTCATCCATTACAAACTCTCCGTTCGAACCCAATAAACGAGAGCCATGGGCACCTAAATCGCATAGGATTACCCACAAAACTAATGGATTTTTCTTTCACCACACGAATATTTGTCCACAATTTCCTATCGACAAAAATCCAGCGAATACACCCTAATACTTAATTGGCATCACCGAACCTTTCGTTTCTTAATTCTTACATCTTAATTCTTAAATAAAAAAAAGGCCCGCGGATCACTCCGGAGGCCTTCCACTGCAAATCAAAAAAACATATTAATTATGAAACAAAGTATTTTATAAAAGAAATAAAATATCAAAACTTATTTATCCGCCACATTTGGAGAAGCCACAGTTCGAGCAAATCAAACAACCCTCCTGATAGCGAATAGTCTTCTGTCCGCATTTTTCACAAACCATGCCCTTCGCTTCCGTACCATTCGGTATGTACTTCTTCAAGGCTCGCTCCACGCCATTCTTCCAGTTGTTAATGGTTTCGCTATTCAACTGCAAACCAGCCACCAATTTAATAACCTGGTCAATCGGCATACCATAGCGAAGCACACCTGAAATCAATTTAGCGTAGTTCCAATACTCAGGATTGAACTTATAGGACAATCCCTCAATTGTAGTTTTATATCCCCTACGATTCGTGAATTGGAAATCATAACGGCTCAATCCAGTCTCATCATCCACATTGCGGATAATCTTGCCCGAATTGACGGTCTTTGGAATCAACAAGCCATCCTCGTCATCCGCCAAACCGGTAAAAATCTCATAAGGGCGGCCATCAATCAAACCAACAAAGGCGATCCACTTCTCCTTATTGTTTTGGAAACGGACAACATCCGCATCCAAAGCCTTCGGACGAGGTTCCGTAGCCCAAGACGGACCAGCATGCATGGAACTCTTTGGGGTCTCTTTTTTTACGGAGAGCAACACGCCTGAGCGAGAACCCTCACGATAAACCGTCACACCCTTACAGCCGGATCGCCAAGCCTCTTCGTAAAGAGAAGCGACCAACTCTTCAGTCGCGGTTTCCGGCACATTTATCGTCACGCTGATGGAATGGTCCACCCAACGTTGAATTCTTCCTTGCATACGCACTTTCGCCACCCAATCAACATCTTGCGTCGTCGACTTATAATAAGGTGATTCAACCACCATCTTGTCGATTTCAGCCTGCGTATAATTCTTAGTGGTATCGTATCCCTTCGTCTGCATCCACTTCATAAACTTTGGATGGAACACTGTGTATTCCTCGAAAGAATCACCCACCTCATCCACATAGTCCACATGCACATCCGCATCATTCGGATTCACCTTGCGCCTACGTTTATAAACTGGCATAAAGACAGGTTCAATACCAGAAGTGGTACGCGTCATCAAACTAGTCGTACCCGTCGGAGCGATGGTCAAGCAGGCAATATTACGTCTACCATATCTCACCATATCCTCATACAAAGAGGGCTCCGCATCTTTCAAGCGAAGGATGAATGGATTCTGCTCCTCCATCTTCGCGTCATATATATCAAAGGCACCACGCTCTTGCGCCATCGTCACGGAGGATCGATAAGCCTCAACCGCAATCACCTTATGGACTTGCTCAGAGAAATAGACCGCTTCTGGCGTACCGTAAACGAGCCCCATAGCCGCTAACATATCTCCTTCAGCCGTAGTACCTACACCGGTACGTCTTCCCTTGGCCGTTTTACTCTTTATCTTTTCCCAAAGAGTCTTTTCCGTACGCTTCACCTCCTCACTTTCAGGATCGGAATCGATCTTCTCTAGGATTCGGTCAATCATCTCCAACTCCAAGTCGATGATATCGTCCATGATTCGCTGCGCCTTGTGGGCATGCTCTTTCAAAAGTTCGAAATCGAACTGAGCGCTCTCCATGAAAGGATCCTTCACATAAGAGTAAAGGTTAATCGCCAACAAACGGCAACTATCGTATGGACAAAGAGGAATCTCTCCGCACGGATTGGTGGAGACTGTCCTAAAACCTTGGGAAGCGTAGCAATCAGGCACCGACTCACGTAGGATCGTATCCCAGAAAAGGATACCCGGCTCAGCGGACTTCCAAGCATTATGAACAATTTTTTTCCACAATTGTCTTGCGAGGATCTCCTTCCTCTCAATAGGATTTTCCGAATCAATCGGATATTGTTGCACATACGTGGAATCGGAAACGACCGCACGCATGAAAGCGTCATCAATTTTAACGGACACATTAGCACCCGTCACCTTCCCCTCCGTCATCTTCGCATCGATAAACGACTCCGCCTCAGGATGTTTAATGGAAACACTCAACATCAAAGCGCCTCGTCTGCCATCCTGCGCCACCTCACGGGTGGAGTTGGAATAGCGTTCCATAAAAGGTACCAAACCGGTTGAGGTCAGAGCTGAATTACGAACAGGGAAACCCTTTGGACGAATATGGGACAAATCATGGCCTACACCGCCCCGTCTCTTCATCAATTGGACCTGTTCCTCATCCATTTTCAAGATGGCGCCATAAGAATCCGCCGGGCCATCCTCTCCGATCACAAAACAATTGGACAACGAAGCGACTTGGTAAGGATTACCGATTCCGGACATTGGACTGCCCTGCGGCACGATGTACCTGAAATGACTGAACAAATCAAACAATTGTTGGGAAGTGAGCGGATTTGGATATTTAGCCTCCACCCTAGCGATTTCATCCGCCAAACGGCGGTGCATGTCATCCGGATTCAACTCATAGATGTTGCCATAAGAATCCTTCAACGCATATTTGTTTACCCAAACGCGGGCAGCCAATTCATCACCCTCAAAATAGAGCAGCGAAGAGTTATATGCTTCCTCGAATGAATAAACTTTTGTTCCCATTAATTTCGTTTCTTTGATTATTGGGTTAATCACTTCATTTCACATTCCTTACCACCGACATCGTTCCGTCGTGAAAGGTATTGCAATATTAATGCTCTTTATGAGAATCACAAAAAAGTGCAACGAATAGTTATCAACAACCACCCAAAGTTGCCCATTTTTGATATATAAACGATTATATATCAATATTATAAAGTTTTCAACAATTTAAAAAGTTTTCCGTTTTGGAAAACTGAAACAACCCAATCAGCACACTAAAATATTCCAAAATGGAAATTTCGGAAGGCAAGAAACATCAAATACTTTTCCGAAACAGAAAAGTGGGAAACAAAAAAAAGGGATGGAAGAAGGACAAAGGATTATCTACCCAACACTTTTTTCTCCAACAAATGCCAAGAGGCAAAAGCGAAGAGCAACACGAAGGATAATGTCAAAAGAAAGTTAGGTAGGGAGATTCCCCACCCCATGCAAATGGTTAGATAGACGATCGGCCCATGATAAAGATAAACACCGTACGACAAATCCCCCAACGACTTGAACATTCGAATGGATGGAGTGGCAAAGGCCAACACATAGACCAACACAGCCAATAGGAAAGGTCGGCAAAAATCGACGGCACAATCACAAGGGAGGAAGAAAAGAGCGATCGAGGCAAGGAACAACGGCCACTTATAGCGTTCCACCAGTTCCCTATACAAATAGAGGGCTACACCGGCCACATAGCAAATCATCAAAGCACCCCACTTTCCAAACAAATCATAGGTTTCTATTCCTGTCATATCCGCCTGTCTCCGCAACAAAACGGTCACCAACGAACCCATAGCGACCAGCAATGGCGAAAGCCAACGACGGCCATCAGAGAACAGCAAGAGGAATAGAGGCGTGAGCAGATACATAAAGAGCTCTATTTTTATGGTCCAAAGCGAAGGATTCACTGAACCACCGTCCATCACCCCAGGCAAGTCCACATGCAGGAAATTGAGTGTGGACAGATTGGCCCCTAAATATTTCAACATATCCGAGGAGAAGAGATATTCACCCAATGTCCGGTCCGAAAAGGGGAAGAAAAGGAAGATGGACAATAGCACAATCAACACGTATGCGGGTAGAATACGTTTAGCGCGCTTGACCCAAAACCGTTTCAAGGAGGTGCTCCTCAAACAACTTCTATATATCAGGAAGCCACTGATCACAAAGAAAGAAGAGACCGATCCGGAGATGGAGATGGGGCAATTAATAAAATATTCGCCAAAAATACGGTCGTAATGAGTACAGAAAACCGACAACGCCAACACGAGACGCAACAAATCGAAATTATTTTCGACCGGAATATCCTGTTCCAAATGACGATTATCTTCTCTCATACACCGCACAATTCGTGAGTAGGACAAAGATAGTTCATTTCACGCAAACCAACAAAGCAACCACCGACAACAAAAAAAATGCCCAGCATTAAGCCAGGCATATTATATCATTGGTTGAACTTCACCTCTTTTCCCTCCTTCTTGCAAATCAGCTGCATCGCCCACTTACCAGAATGGACTGATGGCGGAACGCCTCCTCCAGGGAAGAGCCAATGTCCGACCATATAGAAATTATCCAAACCAGGCAAAGTTTGACTCAATTGCTTGGTGATATTTCGATTAGATGCCTTGAAGCCCTCATAAGCGCCTCGCCACGCTCCCGTATAACGCACAGTCGTCAGCGGCGTAGCCACATCGCACACCTCTACGTTGGATGAATTGCCCGGATAATTATCCTCCAGAAGTTGCAACGCATAACGTTTGATATTCTCCTTCTCCGCCTCATACGTCTCCTTATCCATTCCTTTCCAAAGATCATATGGACTCTCAAAACGGATGACGATACAGGTCTTACCCTCTGGGGCCATCGTCTGATCAAAACTATAGTTGAGGATTCGGTAATTATGGTTAATGGAGACACGGTCACTGATTTTGCGCTCGCCCAAAATCACTTGTACAGGGTATTGGGTCTCCAACTTGGCATTGACACCCAAAGAGATTTGCACAATAGCAGGATATGGCTCCCAATGCTCATAGGCATGTTTCACCTCCTCCGACAAATATTGTCCCTTTAAGAACTCGTAGATCGTCGTATAACCATCTGCGGCACTGATCACATAATCCGCACGAAGTTCCGTGCCATCATCCAATTTTACACCTACCGCCTTGTTGTTCTCCACTATAATCTCAGAGACATTGCTCTTGAAACGAGTCTCTCCGCCAAGATCCACGAAACGTTTATGCATACGTTCCGCAACGCCCAATGAACCTCCAATCGGATAACCCGCATTCTTACGCGTGTACCAACTCAAAATGAAAAGGAAGGCTAACGCAGAGAACTTATCGTCCGCATAATTGCGGGTCAAGGCATTACGCAACCAATCATTTTTAAAGCCGAGACTTTTGATGTATTCCTTATAGGTTTTTCTACCAAAACGAAGCACTGCCCATATCAACTTATAAGTCTTGGGAAGAGCTTTCAGATACATGCCAAACGTACGAAGCGGAGGCGCCGCATCGAACGGCGTCAGCTGAGTGCTCCAACGCATATGCTTGCGCAACTTCTTGATGCTACGTTCGTCTTCCGGCGCACGGCTGATCAAATAGTCGCACCATTTATCAATATCGGTATAGACGACCAAATCCTCTCCACTCGGAAGCACCACACGGGTGTGGTAATCCGCATTCAGGATCTTCACGTCATCGTTGATGACATTCGTATCCATGAAAGTCTGATGGAATGCGCCTTCGCGGGTACCAACTAGCCACTGGATGCTATAGTCAAACCGATAGCCCTTCCGGTACCAAGCCGTACACACGCCACCAGCAATGGAATGTTTTTCGAGAATCAGAGGATCAAAGCCATTCAAACGGGCGTATATACCCGCCGATAGACCTGCCACTCCGCCGCCTACTATTATAATTTTCTTAGCCATTAAAAATTCGTCACATATTTCGATGTAAAAATACACAAATAAACCATTCAAATGTAATATTGCGAAAAAAAAGAATGAAAAGTCATCTAAAAAGAGTAATTCCTCACAAAAAGCAAGTTTTAAATTGTTGAAAAAATGTTGATAGACGGTTAATACGCTATGAATAACTTCAACGGGCCATCCTCCCCCTAAAAGGCAAAAAAAACATACCTTTGCTTTCCTCATAAAATGATTATGGCAGAGAATTCAGATAACAGCAAAAGAAGGTATCGTTCCAACGACAATACCCCCAAAATACCGAACGAGTACACAAAACTACCGCCTCAGGCCCTTGAATTGGAGGAGGCGGTTCTAGGCTCCCTTATGATAGAGAAAGACGCGTTCAGCGTAGTCTGCGACGTCTTAAAGGAGAATTGTTTCTACAAGGAAGCGCACCGTACCATCTTCAATGCCATCAACACATTAGCGCAATTGCAGCAGCCTATCGATATCTTGACTGTCTGCGAACAATTGAAAAAGGAGAAAAAGTTGCAAGAGGTGGGCGGAGAGTATTACATCGCGCAACTCACCGCAAAGGTCAACTCCGCCGTACACCTCGAATACCACGCCCGTATCTTGGCGCAAAAGGCACTAGCCAGACAAATGATATCCTTCGCGACAGACATCAGCAAGGATGCCTACGACGCCAACACAGACATCGACGCTTTGGTACAACGTGCGGAAGGTATGCTTTTCGAAATCGCCACCAGTAGCGCCAAGCGCGACTTCTCCGAAATCCAACCCGTCATCAAAGAGGCCATCAAACGTATCGAGGACGCTTCCAAACGTTCCGACGGTATGAGTGGTATTCCAAGTGGATTCACCCTATTGGACAAAATGACCTCCGGTTGGCAACGCTCGGACTTGGTCATCATCGCCGCACGTCCAGCCATGGGTAAGACCGCCTTCGTGCTCTCCATGGCCAGGAACATGGCGGAAGCGGGAAACGCCATCGCCGTATTCTCCCTAGAAATGGCGAACGTGCAGTTGGTAAACCGTCTGCTCGTGAATGTATGCGAAATCCCAGGTGAGAAAATCAAGAACGGACAACTCAGTTCGGAAGATTGGAACAACCTGATGCAACGTTCCAGAAAGCTGGAGGAGATGCCGATCTTCTTGGACGACTCAGCCGGCTTGTCGGTTATGGAGTTGAACACCAAAGCCAGACGACTCGTGAAAGAGCACAATGTGAAGTGTATCATCATCGACTACCTTCAATTGATGAACGCCAGCGGTATGAAATTCGGAAGCCGTGAGCAAGAGGTCAGTATGATTTCCCGCTCCTTAAAGCAATTGGCCAAGGAGTTGGATATTCCTATCATCGCCTTGTCACAGTTGAACCGTTCCGTGGAGAAAAAGGATGGAGGAGACAAACGTCCGCAACTATCCGATTTGCGTGAGTCCGGAGCCATCGAGCAGGATGCCGATATGGTATTGTTCATCCACCGTCCGGAATACTACAAAATCACAGAGGATGCCAACGGAGAGAGTCTAAAAGGAATCGCCGAAATCATCATTGCCAAGCACCGTAACGGTGCGACAGGTGACGTACGCTTAAGGTTCCGCAACGAATTGGCTAGGTTCCAAAACCTGGAAGATGGTTACGTGGGAGATGTCGACGCCAATGTGACCCGCCAAACGTTCGAATCAAAAATAAACGATTCAAACCCAAGGCCAACCTTCAGCGAATCAGAAGAGTTGTTCGGAAGCATGCCGCCATTGGGCGGCGAAATGAACGTGCCATATTAAGGTTCCAAACCTGATAAAAAAGGAAGTCCGCCAAAAGATTTGGCGGACTTTTTTATTCAAGACAGTCGACTGACTTTCCAACCGGTTCCTCGCATTGACTAGTCCTAAATAACCGTTACAGTTTTAGACTTAGTTTATCATAGGACAAAG
>JAKSKY010000007.1 GCA_024401515.1 Paludibacteraceae bacterium
AAACGGTTCAAACAATAGACTATTGTTTCGCTTCGTATATTTTTTCCGCGCAGTTGATACCATCCATGGCGGATGAGGTAATGCCACCCGCATAACCTGCCCCCTCTCCGCAAGGGTAGAGCCCCTTGATTTGCGGATGTTGGAAACTCTCCGGATCACGTGGAATACGAACCGGTGACGATGTCCTCGATTCAACACCGACGATGATGGCTTCATTGGTAAGATAGCCTTTCATTTTTCGGTCAAAATCCTTGAATCCTTGTTGCATGCGCTCGCGGATGAATGGAGGCATCCATTTGTGCATGTCGGAAGGAACGATACCTGGTAGATAGGATGTTTTCGGCAAATCCCTTGAACTTCGGTTGTTGACGAAGTCCACCAATCTTTGAGCGGGTGCCACGGCATTGCCTCCTCCGTTTTGGAACGATAGTCTTTCGTACTCCTCTTGGAAACGAAGGCCCGCTAATGCGCCATATTGCTCATAGCCCTTCAAATCCTCTGGACGAATCTCCACAACGATGGCCGCATTGGCCAATGGTGAATTTCGTTGCGAAGGGGACATTCCGTTCACGACACATTCGCCTTCGCCTGTGGAGGCGGGGACGATGAAGCCTCCCGGACACATGCAGAAGGAGTAGACGCCTCTATCTTTTACTTGGGTCACCACATTATAGGCGGCGGAAGGCAAATATTTGCCTCTGTTTTTGCAGTGATACTGGATACTATCGATCAGTGATTGAGGATGCTCCACGCGGACACCCATGGCGAATCCTTTGCACTCCAATTGAATGCCTGCTTGATGAAGCATCGCATATACGTCGCGGGAAGAGTGTCCTGTGGCTAGAATGATATTTTTCGCCAAGAGTCTCTGACCATCTGCCGTGACGATTCCTTCCACTTGTTGATCCTTGACCAATATCTCTGTCATCTTGGTCTCGAAATGGATCTCTCCACCATGAGCCAAAATGGTTTCACGCATCTTCTTGATGACGGTGGGAAGTCGGTCCGTTCCAATGTGAGGGTGAGCTTCGTAAAGAATCTCGTCCTGCGCACCATGTTGATGGAAGGTAAGTAGAATGCGGCTGCAATCACCCTTCTTTTTGGAACGGGTGAATAGTTTTCCATCGGAGAATGTACCCGCACCGCCTTCACCGAAACAGTAGTTGGATTCACAGTTCAAACCGTTGTTGCGGTTCAACTGGGCGATATCCTTTTTCCTGTCGCTTACCTCTTTACCTCGTTCGATGATAATAGGTTTGAAACCCAGTTCAATAAGGCGAAGCGCCCCGAAAAGTCCAGCGGGGCCCGCACCGATGATCAGTACCGGTTCGGCATTGTGGACCTCTTTGTATTCGAAAGGGTAGGAGATGGGTTGTGGCTTTGTTCCTTGGGTATATACATCGACGCAAAGATTGATCTTGACTTGTGATCTGGATCGAGCGTCAATTGATTTGCGGATGATTCTCACCCCATTGACCTCCTCCCTCCTTACACGGATCTTCTTTGCGACTTCCTCTTTTAAACGGGCGGGTTCGCCTGCTTGTTCGGGTAGAAGTGTGAGTTGTATATTCTGTAAAAAAGCCATGGCTTATCATTCAATTATTGATTGGTCAACATTCTCTTATCGATGAACTCTTGGAATACATCCTTGTAAGAGTCCGATACTGGGATATAGGTCTTGCCAAAGACGATTCTGTTTCTTTCCACCTCTTTGATTTTGCTGGCTTGTACGATGTATGAGCGGTGAACTCGCATGAACTGTTTAGCGGGAAGCGCACTCTCCAAGGCCTTCATGCTCATCAAGGATAGGATAGGGAATTGTTGATCCTCCATATGGATTTTCACATAGTCCTTCATTCCTTCCACGTATAGAATCTTGTCCAATTCGATTTGGATCAATTTATAATCTGTCTTAACGAAGATACTCTTGGTTTCTTCATTCTCGCCCTTTGTGGACTCGTTGTTGCCACTGCCTGAGGTCATCTTGAACCAGTTCAAAGCTTTGTTGGCCGCATTGAGGAAATCCGTATAGCTGATAGGCTTCAACAAATAGTCCAATGCGTTCACTTTAAAACCGTCCAATGCATATTGTTGGAAAGCGGTGGTGAAAATCACCTTTGTTTTGTCGCCCACCAATTTGGAGAATTCCAAACCGTTCATTTCCGGCATTTGGATATCCAAGAACATCAAATCTGGTGGGTTGGTTGATAACACGCTTGAAGCCTCCACTGCACTTGAATAGCTGCCTACCAAGTTGAGAAAAGGCGTCTTCTTTACGTAAGACTCAATTAATCCTAGTGCCAAAGGCTCGTCGTCCACTACGATGCATTTCAATTCCATGTTGTCAGCTTTGTTTTGTGTTTATGATTAATAATGAATAATATTCGTTGTCCTTAACCCCATAATCTAACGTGTGAGCGTTAGGATAGATGAGTTGTAATCTACGTTTGGTGTTTTCAATGCCAATGCCCGAACCGCTCTTGTCGTGCTCCTCGGATTTTGGAAAGTAACTGTTCCTTAATTCGCAACGTACCGTATTCGCGTCGATCGTTTCTATGGAGAAATGGATATGGGATGGCTGATTATTGGTCACGCCATGTTTGAAGGCATTCTCGATGAAGGATATGAAAAGCAATGGAGCGATTGGCATTTCTGGGTTCTTATCCACGTTGGTCACTACATTCACCTCCACTTGCTTAGTCAATCTGAGTTTCATCAAACTGATGTAATTGTTGATGAAATCCACCTCTTTTTGGATAGGCACAAACATCTTGTCGTCGTCGTAAAGAACGTATCGCAACATTTGGCTCAAGCTCATGACCGCTTCTTGCGCCTTGTCCTGGCTGATGGCGATTAAAGCATAGATGTTGTTCAAAGTATTGAAAAGGAAGTGTGGATTGATTTGGCTCTTTAGGTTTTTCAACTCCGCCTCTACTTTTTGCTTCTCCTCCTCTTGTCTTTTCTCTTCGTTCTCAAACCAACTGATGGTGGATTTGAAGGCTACCGCAATACCCGTGATGAGGATAAAGGTGAATATATCCGTGAAGATATGCCACCATCTCAGTTTCATTCGGGCCTTGTGGGCTTTACTTTCTGTTTTACTAATGGGTTTTACGGTGATTTCGCTTTGATGGTCGTTCGCCATAAATGGGGCGTCGTCGCCACGTTTTAAGACAGCGATTTCCTGTTGCAGTTCCTCCACTTTTTCAATCAATTTCACGGTCGGAGGTGGGGTGTCTGGAATAATGACCCTGAACCATAGGAAGTGCAGCGCGCTAATAATCGCATAGGTGGCGAGGTTGGCAAGGAAAAATTTTTTGATATTGTTTTTGAATATGTATTTCTCAACAAAGTAGAGAAAGTTCAAATAGAATATCACAAAGAACGAAACCGGGGTGATCAATTGTTTGATGTATTGACCCCAAGGAGCATCTCCCTCTTCTCTACCGAATACGATGAGCGGCATGATCAAAAGGATGATCCAGGGCACCGTGTGTCCCAATATTTTGATGATTTTAATTTGTCTCTTTGAAAGGGAACCGATAACGTTATTCATGTTTCTTAATGATTAAGTCTAAATAAATGGGAAGATGGTCGCTATATCCGTAGGCATAGAATGTGCCTCTGAAAGATCGTTTGGGTGTTTTACCCGTTTTATCTTCCGTTAATAAAAACGCTTCTTGACAAATATGTACCTTGTCTGGTGAGGTATAACTTTTCGCTTTATTGTTCAGTAGGCTACCTGTGACGATGAATTGGTCCAGAACACCCCATTCTCCGCCGAATTTGTGGGTGCCCATGTCGCTTAACCCTGAAAATTGTTCGCAGAGATTGTATATACCGTAAGGAATGATTTTTTCGTTTTGTGGATTTTTTGCGCCCAGATGTTCCTTAATGCTTGCATTGTATGGGTAATCGTTGAAGTCACCCATGCAAATGATTTTGGCGTTGTGATTGGAGGCCATGATGCTATCCATCAAAAAATGAAGATACATCGCCGCATTGATACGTTTGTGCTCAGACTCCAATTCTCCTCCGTAGCGAGATGGCCAGTGGTTGACAAAGAGGTGTAGCGTGTCGTTATTGGGCAAAATACCGGTCGCCTCCAAAATGTCACGAGTGGGTTTGTCTTCAGGATTGACCATATGGACTGTATGGAATTTTTGGTTAATAACCCTGAATTGATCCGAAAGATAGGCTAGCGCAACATCAACGCCTCTTCTGTCAGGAGAGTCCTGGTGGATGAATTGGTAGCCGCTTCCTTTGAGTTGGGTGTGGTTGAAAAGGTCATCCAATACCTTTTTGTTCTCGATTTCGCATAACCCGATGATGGCGGGCTTGGTCCAACCTCCAGCGGCGGTAATGGCGCGGGAGATATTGTTGATTTTATTCTTGTATTTTTTCTCAACCCATTGGTGATCGCCCTCTGGTGTGAAAGAATCATCCTCCGTTAGGGGATCATTCTCGCAGTCGAATAGATTTTCGACGTTGTAGCTGATAATACGTAGCGTGTCAGCCTTGCTCTCAAAGGGGAAGGTTAAGTACCCAAGAAGGGTGATGACGGCTATGATGATCTGGGTTTTCTTCATACTATAGCTATTTTGATTCCTCTTCATTTTCACCTTCCTCGGTTATGACAATCTGAAGTGCGCCGAGATCCGGTGCGGCTTCCACATTTCTTACGACTCCCTCCCTGTCTGTTTGTAAATAGCTCTTTTTGAGGACTTGCCCTAAATCGCCTTTCTCTTTGCAAGGAGAATCCTCCGCCAGATGGAAGTCGTATTGTAGATTTTCGTAATCCGTTGAAACGAAATTGGGTTTCTCGTTGATGATAGTCATGTTGTAATGGGTCGAGTCGTTCAACTCCTCCTCTGTCAATTTGTCCAATAGGAGGCAATGGTCAAACATATAATCCATTTGACTTACCTCCTTCTCCTTGGGCTGCATGAAAAGAATTTCACTTTGCGTGCCACTATTTCCATAAATGATACAATTGTTGAAATGGGCCTTCATAGGGAGGTTGAGTTCCTCCTTAAATTCCGCCAATCCTTTGTTTGAAAGCGTCAATGCCTTGCTGTAAAATCCCATGCCTCTTTTGTAGGTAGCTATGGTACAGTGGTCGAATTGGTAGTCTCCGCAAGAAAGAACGACACTTCCGTTCTCTCCATTGGCGAAGATGGTATTGTATGCCAATATTTTCGCATGGTGGGCCTTTAGACAGGAACTTTCCATGTTCATGATGGTGGAGTTGGCGAGGATAAGCCTGTAATCATCGTTAATTTCCGAGGAGTCGATTTCGATGCCGAACGCGCCTCCCATGATGTTCGCGAAGTGTATTTCGTTCTTTTGGCTGGATGAGCCGATGTGGATGCCTTTCCATTGATTGGCCATTTGATCGTATGCGATTTTGCTTGAGTATCGATCCGTTCTATGGGTACGGAAAAGAACTTCGTCTCCCAAGACGCCCTCCACTTTCATCGTGCCGTTCACAAGTATCGTCGCTTTTTTATGCATGAAGATTCGAGCACCATGTTGGATCGTCCATGTGGCGACCGAATCGACAATGATGGAATCGTAGACTAAATAGGGTTTGTCATTGTTCCAAACTGTGTTTTGGTCTATGTGTAGCGTGTTGCGGATGTGGTAGGCGTCTTGCCCGTAAGCGGAAAGAACCACCTGCTGTGTGTTGCCGTTGTAGATGAATTTAATTTTGTCCTCGATGAGCAGAGGGGCGTTTTGTCCCAATTCGGAGGCCATTATCTGGACAAAAATATACAGACTATCTCCTGAGGCGATTTTCACATCGGAAAAGGAACGTCCCGCCTTGCCATTGACATTGATTTGAAAATAACCCTTTTCTGATTCAAAGAGAATAGAGGCGACCTTAATGTCCTCCTCCGTTTGGTTGTAGACTTTGACGATATTGGTGGAACTGATTGTTTGGGTTAATATCGTGTCTAGCTTCAATGTGTCTACAGATAGGGTGAGGCGATATTGGCTGTCTGTCGTGAAATCATCTTTGCAACTATAGGAAATGGTTGTCAAAAACAAAATGGTTGATAGTACGACCAATAGGGATCTATATTTCTTTTTGATACTTTCCATATTTATATATATAACGGGTTCAAAGATAAGATGAATAATTGAATAATCTATGTATATTTATTTGAATAAACGCTTTCTAATGCTGGATTTTCGTTAAATAATTGACTTTTATGTTTTATATATAACGAACTATGAATCATTTACTTATTTTTTATGTTCGATTTTTGATAGAAAAATTCAGTAAATTGTCAATATTTTTCAATTATTTCAGTATTTTTGCATCGTGAAATTAAGAAGGTGTGTCTTAATCGCAGTCGCAAGGTAACGGTCTTTTTTGGTGTGCGTTGTCGTGCATCAGCCGAGTTTCGGGTTATTTATTTAATTAAATATTAGCGAACTACCTTGAAGTGGCCGCATTGTTTTTAGGTGCGGGGAGAGGAGGATATGCGATTAAAACAAATGTGTGCTGCCATTGTTATTTCTTGAAATTTAGTTGTTTATGGTGATTTTTGTGTGTTGTTGAATGATTATGCATAAAAGGTTTTTTATTTTTAAATTTATTCAAAATGTCTGATTTCTTTATTACGATGTCCCCTGAGTCTTTTTGGAGATTTGTGATGATATCGGTATTGATTATGTCTATTGTAGCTGCGGGAGTCTTGATTCCTCAGATTCTTTTGATAGCATTTAGGAAGAATTTGTTCGACGAACCGGACGAGCGAAAAATCCATCACAGTACGGTGCCTCGTTTGGGAGGTTTGGCATTCGAACCTGTGATCTTGTTCACCATATTTATCATGTTGGTTTTTGATGTCCATGCGGGCCGTAACCAGTTGATGGTGGCTTTGGGTGCCAATGTCTTGCCATTGTCCATCTGCCTTTGTTCGTTGATTCTTTTGTATTTGGTTGGAATCGCGGATGATTTGATTGGCGTGAAGTACAGTGCGAAGTTTGTTGTCCAAGTGGCATGTGGCCTTCTGTTCCTATTCGGAGGCCTCTATTTGAATAATCTTCATGGCATCTTCTTCCTAAACGAATTGCCTAAATTCATTTTTTGGCCATTGACGATCGTCTTGGTGGTATTTATCATCAATGCGATGAATTTGATTGATGGCATCGACGGTTTGGCCTCTGGTTTGAGTGGTGTGGCGTTGGCCTTTTATGGGGTGGTGTTTTATTACCAACATGAATATGCCTTCGCATTGGTCGCATCGGCTACATTGGGTACCGTGATTCCGTTCTTCTACTACAACGTGTTTGGAAAGGCGGAGAAGCAAAAAAAGATCTTTATGGGAGATACCGGTTCCTTGACCATTGGTTTGATCCTATGTTTCTTGAGTTTCCGAATGGCTCAGATTGATTTGAAGCATGTGCAATGTCTAAGCGATGCGCATCCTTTGTTCTTGGCTTTTAGTCCATTGATTGTTCCTTGTTTGGATGTGGTTCGTGTCTTTATGCATCGTATTCGCAAGGGTAATAGTCCATTTTTGCCGGACAAGAGCCATATCCACCATAAATTGTTGAATCTAGGTATGAATCAACATGCGGCCATGATTACCATACTCATGTTCTCCGCTTCGATTATTGCTTTGTGCGTCATTTTGTCTAAATGTGTGAATCCTACGCTTCTTCTTTTGGGATGCATCGTATTATTCACTGTACTCAATATTTGGATGACACGCAAGATTCATCAAAAAGGTATTGAATATTAATCGTTTATAAAATATAAAATATATGAAGACATTATTTGTCTCCATGAGGGGATGGTTGCTATTCATGATGATTTCTATCTTCATGGGTTCCTGCTCTTCGTACAAAAATATCCCTTATTTCCAGGATGCGGATCGTGTGAAAGGTATCAATACCTCCGCTGTCCAGGAGATTATGCTTCGTCCGAAGGATCGTATTTCAATTGTGGTAAACTGTAAGGATCCGATGATTTCGGCTTTGTTCAATCTTCCATATGTGACCCAACGTGTGGTGAGTACAGGTGCTAAAAATACTTTGTATGGAGAGGAGTCAAGCGCAGTTTCCGGTTATACGGTTGATAGCGATGGTAATATCGATTTCCCAACGATTGGAAAAATCAATGTGGCGGGTTTGACCAGAAATGAATTGGCCACCTTGATTAAAGACGAGATTGAAGCGCGTAATCAGGCGAAAGATCCAGTGGTTACCGTCGATTTCCTTAATCTAAGTGTGACGGTGATGGGTGAAGTGGCTCATCCTGGCATTTATCGAATTTATAAGGATAACATCACCTTGTTCGAGGCGATTGGTGGAGCGGGGGACATCACCATTGAGGGAAAACGTGACAATGTTTTGGTATTACGTATGGAAGATGGTAAACAGAAGACATATCGTGTAAATATGACTTCATTACAGAATGTGGTGCAATCTCCAGTCTTCTATTTGCAACAGGATGATATCGTGTATGTGGAGCCTAATAAGATGAAGGCTAAGAAATCAACGGTTAATGGAAATGAAGTACGTTCCGCATCCTTCTGGATTTCGTTGTCCTCTTTAGGAACGACGGCCGCTACACTGATACTCAATAATAGAAATAAAAATAAGTAATAGATAATTTGTTTTATGGAAGAAACGAAGAAATTGAACAATGGACAATCGGACGATTTCGTGGAGTTTGGCGAATTGATCCTATTGTGTCTTAAGAAATGGTACTGGTTTGCCATCTCTTTTTTGATCATGGTGTCTTTCGCGGCTCTTTACATTCTAAGGACCCCTGCGACCTATAAACGTACGGCGGAAGTGCAGATTAAATCGGAAGCTTCCGGTCCTTCCGTGAGTATCCAAAAGGCATTCAGCGATATGGGTGGTATGATTGGTATGAATCCGACGATTAACAATGAGTTACGCGCCTTGCTTTCAACCGATGTGATGTTTGATGTTGTAAGACGCTTGAATTTGGACAAGAGTTATACCATAGATGCTCCTTTCCATGACAAGGTTTTGTATGGCAAATCCCTTCCAGTGACCATCTCATTCCTTAATTTGACCGATTATGACAATGTCTCTTGCGATATCAACGTGGATACGACAAAGTCTGTGGTGCTTGAAAATTTCGTACGTTACGAGAAGGGCGAGGAGGTGAAAATCGACGAGAGCGTCACTTGCCATTTCGGTGATACGATCAGTACACCATTGGGCCAAGTGGTTGTGGTGGGTAACTCCGAGTATGAAGGCGGTCCATTGCCAACGATCCATTTGTTCCGTTCCGATATGTACTCATCTCAGGAGGGTTGGTCAAGAGGATTGAGCGTTACCCAAGAGGATGAAAAGGCTGACATCATCACGTTGGAGGTGACTGACGTCTCTCCAGAACGAGGTGACGATATTTTGGAGATGGTGATCAAGGTCTACAATGAAAATTGGATCAAAGATAAGAACACCATCGCCGATGGTACTTCCATGTTCATCAATGAACGTTTGAAGATCATCGAGACTGAGTTGTCTACGGTGGATAACGACATTTCTTCCTACAAAAGTAAGAATCTCTTGCCTGATGTGAAGGCGGTGGCTGACATTTATATGCAGGAGAACGCCAATATTTCCAACCAATTGCGTGATTTGAATGCGCAGTTGTATATGACCAACTACATACGTGACTATCTTTCCGTTCAAAAGAATCAAACCAGTACCTTGCCTGCAAGTTCCGGTTTGAATAACGCCAACATCGAGCGACAGATTTCCGAGTATAACGAAAAGATGTTGCAAAGAAACAGATTGGAGGAGAACAGTAGTTCCGAGAACGTTTGGGTTATGCAGTATGACAAGGAGTTGGCAACCATGCGTAAAGCTATCCTCGTCTCTATCGACAACCAAATCGCAGCCATCGACAACCAAGTCCGCAATTTGAAAAGAAGTGAGCAAAAGGCTTTGTCCCACATCTCTTCCAATCCGAAGCAAGCAGAGATGTTGCTTTCCGCTGAACGTCAACAAGCGGTTAAGGAGGCTCTTTACCTCTTCTTGTTGCAGAAACGTGAGGAAAACGAGTTGTCACAATCCTTTACCGCATACAACACCCGTATGATCAAACGTCCGGGTGGAAGTTTGCGTCCTGATGGACCTAAAAAGCGTAACATTGTCCTGATTGCCCTCGCTTTGGGACTTCTTATTCCTCTCTCAATCATTTATTTGAAAGAGACCTTTAACACGACGCTTCGTGGTAAAAAGGATTTGGAGAACGTGCCCGTGCCTTTGTTCGGTGAGATTCCGATGGGTAAACAACCTAAGAAATGGTGGCAATTCTGGCGTAGGGAACATAATGAGTTGGAGGCTGTTGTGGAAGAGGGTAACCGTAATACCATCAATGAGGCCTTTCGTGTCTTGCGTACCAATTTGGATTTCAAGATGGAGAAGGGTAAGAACGTGGTGATGTTCACCTCCTTCAATGCTGAGAGCGGTAAGAGTTTCCTATGTTTGAACACGGCCTTGAGTTTCGCCTTCAAAGAGAAGCGTGTTTTGGTGATCGATGGAGATATGCGTCACGCCTCCATGTCTAAGTGGGCCGATTCTCCGGAGAAGGGCTTGAGTTCAATCTTGGCTGGTAAAGAGGAGAATGTATCCAATGTGATTGTGAAATCGGTCAACGATACTAAGGGATTGGATATGATTCCTGTTGGTGCGATTCCTAGCAATCCATCAGAATTGATCGGCAATGGCAAGTTGGGCGATTTGATCGAAAAGCTCAAAGGCCAATATGATTATGTCTTTATCGATTGTCCGCCAATTGATGTGGTGGCCGATGCGCGAATCATCGAGAAATATGCTGATACTACCATGTTCGCGATCCGTGTAGGTTTGTTGGAGAGATCTTTGTTGGTTGATTTGGCAGACTTGTATCACGAGAACCGAATCAAGGATATGCAGTTGATTTTGAATGGTACTCCAATGGAGAAGGGTAAATATTCATATCGTAATAGATATCACAGTAGTACCTATTTCTCTCGTGGATAAAAGATAATAACGCTATGTCCTTTTTCGACTTATTCAGTAGCCATGTGACTTTGGCGGAATCCAACATTTGTCAGGGAATGGTCGATGCCCATTCGCACTTGATTCCCGGCGTGGACGATGGTGTCCAAAAGATGGAGGATACGCTCGCTATTTTAAGCTCCTATGAAGCGTTGGGGGTAAAGAAAATATATTGCACCCCCCATATCATG
Source organism: Paludibacteraceae bacterium (assembly GCA_024401515.1). Lineage (GTDB taxonomy): Bacteria > Bacteroidota > Bacteroidia > Bacteroidales > Paludibacteraceae > UBA1181. The sequence goes on from JAKSKY010000007.1 coordinate 11,232, forward strand.
GAGGATTTGCCGAACAAAACCGCCCATCTGAAGGATCGATTCGCTCAATTGCGCGAAGCCTATCAGGGAAGCATAGAGTTGCGTTTGGCCGCTGAGTACATGATCGATAATTTATTACTCAACCGACTTCAGGAGAAAGATTTGCTGCCTCATGGCGAGAAGGAAGACCACTTGTTGATCGAGACCTCCTATTACTCATCCCCAGGTTGTTTTGAAGAGGCGATTGAACAGGTCCGTTCTTTGGGATTTTGGCCTATGTTGGCCCATCCTGAGCGTTATTGTTACATGGAGCGTCGCCAGTATGAAAAGCTGAAGGAGGAGGGGGTGAAATTTCAGTTGAACCTCCCTTCGTTGCTGGGTAAGTATGGTGAAGATGCGAAAAAGAAGGCTCGCATGCTTCTGGAAAAGGGTATGTATGATTTTATGGGCACGGATGTTCATCGTTTGGATCCGCAGTTCGCGGATCGTAAGATGAAGAAGTCTGATGCGGAAATGGTTTTGAAACTTAAATAGTTGGCTCATCGGATGTTGGGTCTGATGAATAAATAATTTGTCGTATGGACAATAATTTGATTACAGTAACATCTCCGTTATTACCTGATTTGGAGGAGTTCCATGGCTTGTTGAAACAGATTTGGGACTCTAAATGGATAACCAACAACGGTTCATTCCATAAGCAATTGGAGAGAGAGTTGGCGGATTATCTAAAAGTGCCCTATGTGAGCCTTTTCACCAATGGTACATTGCCGCTAATCACCGCATTGCAGGCTTTGAGAATTACGGGTGAGGTGATTACCACTCCCTATAGTTTCGTCGCCACCACACACGCCTTGTGGTGGAATGGAATCAAGCCCGTCTTTGTTGATATTGATATGCGTACAGGAAACCTTGATCCAGATAAGATTGAGGCCGCCATCACGCCAAAGACAACAGCGATTATGCCTGTCCACGTCTATGGAAAACCTTGTGATACGAAACGTATTCAGGAAATCGCCGACCGTTACGGCCTAAAAGTAATCTATGATGCCGCACATGCCTTTGGTGTGGAGGTGAATGGTGAAAGTGTCTTGAATGCGGGCGATATGTCTACCTTGTCATTCCATGCCACCAAAGTCTATAATACCATAGAGGGTGGCGCAATGGTGATGCAGGATGAAAAGACCAAACAACGTATCGATTATTTGAAGAATTTCGGCTTTGCGGGTGAGACTACCGTGGTTGGCCCTGGTATCAACTCCAAAATGGATGAAATCCGAGCGGCCTATGGTATTTTGAACCTTCGTCAAGTGGATGATTGTATCGCTGCCCGTCAGAGAGTGGCGATTTATTATCGTGAGGCTTTGAAAAATGTGGAGGGTGTTAGTTTCTTTATGGATATGCCAGGGGTAAAACATAACTATTCCTATTTCCCAATCTTCATTGATGAGAAGAAATATGGAATGTCCCGTGATGAACTATACATGAAGATGAAGGCGGTCAATGTACTGGGTAGACGTTATTTCTATCCGTTGATCTCTGAATTCTCCACCTATAGGGGCTTGGAGTCCTCTAATCCGACCAATTTGCCTAATGCGCATAAGATGGCGAACTCCGTTATCTGTTTGCCAATGCATCATGCATTGAGTGATTCAGACTTGCAGCGTATTGTTGAATTGATTATCAAGTGATTATTTTAGAACGTAGATCCAATTTGTAATGGAAAATAATAAGGATATCTATTTCGCGCCGGTTATTATACCAACTCTTTGCCGTTCAAAATTCTTTATCAATTTGGTGGAGAGCTTGAAGCGTAATACATGGGCTAAATATACAGATATTTACGTTGGTCTCGATTATCCACCATCTGAGAAATATAGACAAGGATGGCAAGAGATTTGTGATTATTTGGATAGCAGTGATTTTTCCGTATTCGCACATTTTGAAGTATTCAGAAGAACGGAGAATTTGGGTGGATTCCGCAATAATAATGAACTTACCAAGTATGTGATGGATAGGTATGAGTGCATGATCCGTGTGGATGATGACTTGGAATTTTCTCCCAATTTCTTGGAGTTTATGGATAAGTGTTTGTGGAAATACCGCGACGATAATGAGGTCCTCTTCGTTTCTGGCTATTCTTATCCTATGCCATGGAAGGTTGAAGAGGGCGCCACCTGCTTCCGTCAGAATTTCAGCACCCCATCTTGGGGATTGGGTCTGTGGAAGAAAAAGCATCCGATTTATACCAACTATATCCGAAATGGACAAATGTTGAAGGATGCCGCTCAATTCATCAAGGAGGGAAGAGAGGAGTTGATGTCATTGGCTACTTTCCGTTATTATTTCTTCGATGTGTTGTCCTTGAAGAGTAAATCTGGATTATACAATTTGAACACCGATGTCTCTTTGACAACTTATATGGCTTGTAAGGGTGGCTATTGCGTTACGCCAACACTCTCTAAGGTTAAGAATTTTGGTTGGGATGGATCCGGTGAATTTTGCCATGCCATAACGGGAGAGTTTGGTAACCACTCTTGCGATTACGACTATGCGCACCAGGAGATTGACACATCCGAAAGTTTTGAATTGATCCCAGATGATAGCAAACGCTACATGAAGGAGAACCGCGACCTTTTGAGTGAATTCGAATATGATGACCATCCTGGTCCATTGAAAAGGATGGAGGTGGCGCAACATAGTTTTGCGTTGGTGAAACGATATGGAAGGCCGTTGGCGTTATTGATCCATCTCTTCGAGTATGGTTGGGCGAAAATCACGAAAAAGAATAGCGTGGATTTAGGATCATCCAAATAAATACAAAGCATTTTATGTTTTTAGCATTCTATGTATATCTTTTGCTCTTGCTGGTAATGGTCTATTTTGGCTACCAGTACAGCAAAACCAATAAAAACGCATACGCCTATATTGTCATCGGCGTATTTACGTTTGTCATTGGTTTGCGGTATGGGGTCGGGGACGATTATATGGCTTATATGAATTACTATTTCAAGCCAGAGCTCTTCCCTAAAATGGAGTGGGGATATACGTATATCAACAAAATATTCAGGGAACTCGATTTCCATTATTGTACCATCTTCCTTTTGGGCGCTTTCTTGGAAATCTATTTCTTCACGCGCGCTTTTAAGAATTTTAAATTCATCTTGCCGCTCGCATATCTCTTCCTCTTTACGACTTTGGAGTTGTTCATCTGGGATAATACAGTCAGACAAAGTTTGGCATTTTGCGTATTCTTGTGTTCCATCCAATATGTACAAGAGAAGAAGTTGATTCCTTTTGTAATCTTAATTTTGATTGGAGCGGCTTTCCATAAAACCGCCTATCCTTTGTTGGCCTTCTATTTTGTGCTTCGATTCCATGCGAAAGACGATAGATGGTTCCAATACATGATGTTGCTAGGTACATTTGCCGCTGGAGCGGTTTTAAAAGTATTCCTACTTACTTATATGACCAAAATCGCCCTTATGGTGGGCATTGGTGGTTCTGCTGGTAATGCAGAGTTCCTTCAGTCGGTTGACTGGTCAAATGGCAAAAATTCCTTAGGTTTGGCCACTTTAATATGGTTAGCGATCGATATGTTTTGCGTATGGCTTTATCCTGCTTTGAAGAAAAAATACAAGGAGGTTGGCTTTGAAAAATATTACTTTTTGTACTTCTGTGGTATCTTGATGCAAAATTGCGTGGGTGGTACCTATTTGGACCGTGTGAATATGTACTTCCTACCATTCCGTATTGTCATCTATTCATTCTGTGTGTATGAGATGGCCAAGAAGCGGAATGTATTCTACAAGATCCCAATTATGATGTTTTGTGGCTTGACATTCGCCTTGTTCTTGTGGGCGATCAGTAAAAAGGCGGGAACCTGCGCACCATATGAATTTGTTGAGTTAGGATTCTTCCCTGATATATTTGATTAATAAATAAGAGATTATGTTTCTATCGATTATAGTCCCATCCTACAATGTGGAGCAATATGTGGAAGATTGCTTGAAGAGTTGTGTGGCTCAGAATATCAGCCATGATGACTATGAAATCATTGTCATCAATGATGGGTCCAAGGACAATACATTGGATGTGATCAATGGTTTCGTCTCCGAACGACAAACCCACAATATTAAGGTTTTTTCCCATGATAACCAGGGATTGAGCGCCACCCGTAACAGAGGTCTCTCCTTGGCTGAAGGTGATTACATCTGGTTCGTCGATAGCGATGATTGGATGGCGGAAAACATTCTGGACGGACTTCGTCTTTTTGTTGAGAAACATAACCAACCCGATGTGGTGGTATTGAATACCATTATGAAAAGGGAGGGTGTCGCGGAAGAGGAGTTGGTGGACAGACGATTGGTACAGGAGTCTTGTGACGGTGCGTTCGTTTATCAGAATTCCTACATATATCCTTATAGCGGTGCGCAATTTTACCTATTCAAACGTGACTATTTGCTAACGCATGGTTTGTCATTCAAGCCGGGCATCTATTTCGAGGATTGCCTTTTCACACCCTCCGTTCTTAGCCAAACGGACCATTGCGCCTACTATTCCACGCCGGCCTATTATTATCGTCTACGGGCCAATTCCATCACGACCTCTTCGATCACTGAGAAGAAATTGTATGATTCCATCACAGTGGCAGAGGAGTTAAAGGCGAAAATAGATGATGAGCGTACGAAATATCCAAACATTCTCAAAGATGCGATTTGCAGAACCTATGAGGTGTTGTTCAGATATTATATCTTGAAATCGGCTCCTGATGTGCAAAAGAAATTTTTGAAATTGTTGAACAGCAACGACAATTGGAAATCGATGAAGGGTATAAGCTTAAAACACAAGGTTTACTACTATATCATGAGAGTCTATGCTCTCATAAAAGGATAATATCTAAGATAGGCTCAGTATGAAGATTGTAGCATTCCACTTGTTCAACGATTATTCTGGCAGCCCAAAGGTGCTGAAAATGGTCTTGGAGGGCCTTTTGAAACAGGATTACCAGATAGAAGTGGTTACCTCCAAGGGTGGAGTATTGGACGAATTAAAGTCGGACAATGTCCGTCATCATCACTATAGCTATCATTTCTCGATGAATCCGGTGGTGACGATGATTCGATACACGTTTGCGCAGCTCTATACATTCTTCTTCGCATTCCGTTATATTTTCAAAAAGGATGTGGTCTTTTATATTAACACGATTTTGCCTGTAGGGCCTGCGTTGGCCGGCCGTTTGATGGGTAAACGTGTTGTCTATCATTATCACGAGAATGCTTATGCGAAGAGTGGGTTTTATAGCGCATTAGCCAATATCATGCAGAAAATCGCTACCGATATCATGTGTGTCTCCGCTTTCCAGCGAGGATATATCAAGCGTGAAAAAAATGTGACGGTTGTGCCTAACGCTTTGTCCACCTCCTTCACGGAGATGATGTCCTGCGATGCGGATCGATCATATGGATATCAAACGGTTTTGATGGTCGCCTCCTTGAAGAAATACAAGGGAATCATGCAGTTCTTTGAACTTGCCTCTCGATTGCCGCAATATCAATTTGTGGTGGTTGTGAATGATGATCAGCGCACCATCGATGAGTTTGTGAAGACCGAGGGAATAACCCTTACCGAAAACCTTACCATCTATCCACGTCAGGAACGTGTCGCTCCTTTTTACCAAAAGGCTTCCATGGTTTTAAATTTGTCAGATACCAGCATGGTGCTCGAAACATTTGGTTTGACCGCATTGGAGGCGATGTCCGCGGGGTTACCTGTGATTGTTCCTACCAAGGGTGGTGTGGCGGAATTGGTGGAGGATGGTATCCATGGTTATAAGATCGATGTGAGCCAATTGGATCAAATTGAGCAAAAGATAAGCGAAATTTTGGGCAACAAGTCCCTTTACGAGGCGATGTCCCATTCCGCCTATGAGAAGTCAAAAGAATATTCAGAGGATAAGATCATTCGAATGGTCACCTCTATCCTAGATAGACAATAAAAGAAAAATATATAAGGGAGGAAAGTTTAAAGATGAAACAGGTCGCGATTGTGGGATGCCAAGGAATTCCCGCTAAGTATGGAGGCTTTGAGTCTTTGGTGGAGAATATTGTCGGAGAGAACGCATCGGCGAATATTCATTACACTGTATTTTGTAGTGGCGTAGATATGCCGGGAAAGATTCATGAATACAAAGGCTGTACTTTGAAGTACGTGGATATGAAGGCCAATGGTATTCAAAGTATTATGTACGATATTCTTTGCATGATGCGTACATTCAGAGGGTATGATACCGTATTGGTTTTAGGTGTGTCAGGCTGTATGTTCTTGCCATTTTTGAAATGGTTTAGCAAGAACCGTCTTGTGGTGAATATAGATGGTTTGGAACATCGACGCGCGAAGTGGGGTAAGGTAGCCCGTTGGATTCTTCGTACCTCGGAGAAGATGGCTGTCAAGTTTGCTGATGTGGTCATTGCCGACAACAAGGGTATCCAAGATTATGTCACTGAGACCTATCAAAAACCATCTGAACTGATCGCTTATGGAGGAGACCATGTGATCCGTCAGATTGAGGAGGAGAAGGTTCAGCAAGTCCTTGCCGATTATGGTTTGAAAAAGGACAACTATGCGGTTTGTGTCTGCAGAATTGAGCCAGAGAACAACTGCCACATCACCTTGGAGGCCTTCTCCAAGACCGATAAGGAGTTGGTTTTCATCGGTAACTGGGGACACAGCGATTACGCGAGAAGTTTGAAGAAACAATATCAGGATTTTCCTAATATCCATATTTTGGATGCCATCTATGATTTGGATATCCTCTACATCATCCGTTCCAATGCGGCCACCTATGTGCATGGACACAGTGCGGGTGGAACCAACCCTTCCTTGGTGGAGGCGATGTTTTTCGGAATGCCTATTTTGGCCTTCGATTGCGTTTACAACCGCGCTTCAACCAATGAGAAGGCCTATTACTTCTCCGATGTTGAGAGTATGCATAGACTATTGGAGCAAGAGTTGAATGGTGAGGAGATGCGTGTAATTGCGGAGCAACAATATACGTGGAAAAAAATTGCCCAACAATACGAGGCGACTTATTAGAAGATGCTTGAAAATTCATGCAACTTCTTTGCTTTGATTTATTGCTTTATGTGAGTTTTTATTATAAATCAATGAATTATAGTCGATTTTGTCTAATTTTGATAAATATTTTAACTTGATTTTCTAAATATTTGAATTTTTATCTAATTTTGTCGAAGTAAGGGAGTCGTTTCTCTCTGCCATTTGTTTACTTTAAACCATATGAAGTTGGACAAAAGCTTTGGCTGGTATGCTCTGAATGTGTTTTTTAATCGCGTGTCGAAATTGTCGACATTGCTCGATTCGGAAGAGATGGAGTACTACGTGCCGATGCGGACAGTGGAACTTTTCAAGAATGGGGAGAAAACCTACGAAAAACGTCAGTTAATCGCATCATTATTGTTCTTGAGATGCACCTCTTCCTATTTTGATGGCTTGAAAGAGCGTTTTGGTGATTCTTTTTACGTCTATGCGGATCGTGAAACCAAAAAGCCGAGAAGGATTCCGGACCATGAGATGAACTCTTTTATGCTAGTCACTTCGGTCGAAGATATAGGTATGGAGTTACTACCGCAAGGGGAGTGTAATTACACGATAGGAGATCATGTTAAAGTTGTGGAAGGTTTGTTCAAAGGAGCGGAAGGTTACATTAAACGAATTCAAGGAAGAAAGAGATTGATAGTCTCTATCGAAGGAATCGCAGTGGTAGCAACCTCCTACATTCCACGTTCGTATTTGGAAATAATTGAAGATTGATTGTCAAATAATTATTATGTATGTCTGATTTTTTTGTTACCATGTCAGAGGCCTCTTTTTGGAGGTTTTCTATGATTGCCGTATTGGTGATGGCAATTATCGCTGCGGGTGTCTTGATTCCCCAGATTTTGTTGATCGCCTTCAGAAAAAAATTGTTTGACGAGCCTGATGAGCGTAAGATTCATCACAGTACCGTTCCCCGTTTGGGTGGATTGGCTTTCGAACCGGTGATTTTGTTTACGATCTTCATCATGCTTGTATTTGATGTGCATGCGGGTCAAGCCCGTCTTACGAGCGCTTTGGGCGCCAATGTGTTGCCATTGTCCATCTGTATCTGTTCGCTGATTCTGCTCTATTTGGTGGGTATCGCGGATGATTTGATCGGTGTGAAATATAGCGCGAAGTTTGTGGTTCAAGTGGCATGTGGCCTTCTGTTCCTATTTGGTGGCTTGTATTTGAACAATCTTCATGGCATATTTTTCTTGCACGAACTGCCAAAGTTTTTGTTTTGGCCGTTGACCGTTGTGATGGTGGTCTTTATCATCAATGCCATGAACCTCATCGACGGTATTGATGGTTTGGCTTCCGGATTGAGCGGTGTCGCCTTGACCTATTATGGCTGCGTGTTTTTCAATTTACATGACTATACCTTCGCCTTGGTCGCATTCGCTACTTTGGGAACTGTAATTCCGTTCTTCTATTACAATGTATTTGGAAAGGCGGAGAAGCAACGCAAGATTTTCATGGGTGATACTGGTTCTTTGACCATTGGACTTATCCTTTGTTTCCTTAGTTTCCGTATGGCGAATGTGCAGGTAAGTGCCGGCTCTCCATGTTTGGCGGATATTAATCCACTCTTCTTGGCCTTCAGTCCATTGTTTGTGCCTTGTTTGGATGTGGTACGTGTCTTTATGCACCGTATTCGTAAGGGCAATAGTCCATTCTTGCCGGATAAGAGTCATATCCACCACAAATTGTTGAATTTGGGTATGTCCCAACATGCTGCGATGATTACCATCCTCAGCTGTTCCGCCCTTAACATCGCATTGTGTGTGGTCTTGTCCAAATATGTTCATCCTACCTTGTTGTTTCTAGGCTGTTTGGTTTTGTTCACTGCCCTCAACATTTGGATGACACACAAGATCCATCAAAAGAATATCGAATATTAAGAAACGCGAAATAGATTTATGAGAAATATAAAATTGTTATTGGCTGCCATGGTGGCTTGTATGATGATGGGCTCTTGCTCTTCATACAAGAAGATCCCTTACTTCCAGGATGCTGATCAGGTGAAAGGAATCAATACCGCCGCGGTTCAAGAGATAACGATTCGTCCGAAAGATAGGATCTCCATTGTGGTCAACTGTAAGGATCCAATGATTTCCGCTCTTTTCAACCTTCCATATGTGACGCAACGAGTAGTGAGCACTGGTGCGAAAAATACATTGTATGGCGAGGAGTCAAGCGCGGTGTCGGGTTACACGGTCGATAGCGATGGAAACATCGATTTCCCTACCATCGGTAAGATTAATGTGGCTGGTTTGACTAGAAATGAGTTGGCCGCTTTGATTAAAGATGAGATTGAAGCGCGTAACCAGGCGAAGGATCCTGTTGTCACTGTCGACTTCCTGAATCTAAGCGTAACCGTGATGGGCGAGGTTGCCAATCCAGGCATTTATCGTATATACAAGGATAATATCACCCTTTTGGAGGCCATCGGCGGCGCTGGTGACATCACTGTTCAGGGAAAACGTGATAATGTCTTGGTGTTACGAATGGAGGATGGTAAGCAAAAGTCTTACCGTGTGAACATGACCTCATTGCAAAATGTGGTGCAATCCCCAGTGTTCTATTTGCAACAAGATGATATCGTCTATGTGGAGCCTAATAAGATGAAGGCTAAACAATCCACAGTCAATGGAAACACGGTCCGTTCCGCATCCTTTTGGATTTCATTATCCTCTTTGGCCACTACGGTCGCCACACTTGTCTTGAATCAGAAAAACAGGTCTAAATAATCAATCAAGCCAGAAATAGGGAAGTACTTGGATTTATGAAGAATATAATAATCATAGGCGCTAGGGGGTTCGGTCGTGAATGTTTCGATTTGTTCAAACACAAAAAGGGACAATATTTCAAATACCGTATCAAGGGATTTTTGGATGATAAAGCCGATGCTTTGGATGGCTTGAAGGGGTATCCTCCTATTTTAGGGGCTGTCGAGACCTATGAAATACAAAAGAATGATGTATTCTTCTGTGCCTTAGGTGATCCGGTGTATCGTAAAAAATATGCTGAAATAATTTTGAATAAGGGCGGAGAGTTTATATCTTGCATAAGCGACTACGCTTTGATCAATCCGACCGCCCATTTAGGTAAGGGTGTCTTTGTCGGTGCCTATGCGATTATATCGGCGGAAGTGAAGGTGGAGGACTTTTCCGTTATCCACCCGTTCTGTAACATCGGACACGACGCTACGATCGGTTCTTACAGCGAAGTGGAGGCCTATGTGGCAATGGGCGGCTCTTCGCAAGTGGGAGAACAGGCGACTATCCATCCGCATGCCTCAATATTACCTCGTGTGAAGGTGGGCAAGAACGCGACGGTGGGAGCGGGTAGTGTAGTCCTTAAAAATGTAAAGGAGGGGAGTACCGTGTTTGGTGTTCCCGCAAAAGTTGTAGATTTTTAATTAATATATAGTGATTATGAAAACATTAGACGAATTTGTAGCTCTTTTCGCTGAGCAATTGGATGATACAGATCCATCTACAGTAACTGCACAAACCAAGATCCGTGATTTGGAGGAGTGGTCATCTCTTTTGGCTTTGTCTTTGATTTCAATGGTTGATGAGGAGTTCGGTATCGCTTTGAAGGGTGATGATGTGAAGAATTCCGAGACGATCGAGGACGTTTATAACGTGATTAAGGCTAAGCTACAATAATGGCATTTTTCGAATTTAAGAATGTAAGGCTTGCTGGAATCGCCGCTGGTGTTCCTAGCTTTATCGCCAATAATCTTCATCCATTGCCAGAGGATGCGGTATCATCCGACTATTCTCCCGAGGATTTCGTGAAAACGACTGGTGTTTTGGAACGTCGCATCACCTATACGCAAACCACTTCGGATTTGTGTTACCATGCGACCCAAAAACTCTTGTCCGATTTGAACTGGAAAAAGGAGGAGGTCGATGCCATTATTTTCGTATCCCAATCCAGGGACTATAACGCTCCCTCCACGGCTGGTATACTCCAAAACCGATTGGGGATGTCAACCGACACCTATTGCATCGATTTGACTTTGGGTTGTTCCGGATGGGTATATGGATTGAACACCGTTGCCTCATTGCTCTCTTCCGGTTGTATGAAGAAAGCTTTGTTGATGGCTGGAGACTCCAAAGCGGTACGTCCGATGCAGTTGTCTCCACTTTTCGGCCATGCGGGAACCGTAACAGCCGTAGAGTACAAAGAGGGCGAAAAAGGGTTCTGTTTCCATTGTGGAACGGATGGTAGTGGCTATGACGCTATTATCATTCCTGATGGAGGTTCAAGAAACCTCACATCTCCCAACTCCTTTGTTTTTGAGGATTGTGAAGATGGCCATAAGAGCAGGATGGAATCCAGAATGAAAGGTATGGATGTCTTTTCATTCGGTATCACCACCGCACCGAAATCGGTGAAGAAATTGGCTGAACATTTTGAATTCGACTATTTGAGTTACGATTACCTTATGTTGCATCAAGCCAATATGGCGATGAACAACATGATTGCCAAGAAGTTGAAATTCACACCGGAGAAAGTTCCGTCTTGTATGCACCATTTTGGAAACACATCGTCGGCTTCCATTCCTTTGACCATCGCGACAGAGTTGAAGGGAAAGGTGGGTGCGGAACCTAAGCATTTTATCTGCTGTGGTTTTGGTGTGGGTCTCTCATGGGCCACTGTCGCGTTCACCACGGAGAATTTCATCATCTCAGATCTTGTCGAGGTGGATGAGAATGGCAATGTCGTCCATTCATAATTTGTAAACTAATTTGAACTAAACATATATGTCGTTCATAGAGATAAAGGATGTCAGAATCGCTGGTATATCCACTGCGGTACCTGCAAGGGTAGTGGACAATACCAAGGTTTCGTCCACCGTAGGAAATGATGCGGAATCCGTACAGGATTTTGTGAAGCGAGTTGGAATCTTCGAGAGAAGGGAGAGCCTTCAATTGACAGCTGCCGATCTATCTTGTGAGGCATGCGAGCGACTCATTGCTGATTTGGGCTGGGAGAAAGAGTCCATCGAGGCGATTCTTGCGGTGACCATTACACCAGATTATCCCTTGCCGGTTAATGCCTGCATGATCCAAGACCGTCTTGGCTTGAGCAAAGAGTGTTATGCCCAGGATATCTCTATGGGATGCTCCGGTTGGGTCTATGGTCTTAGCGCTGTAGCCTCTCTCCTTGGCAGTGGAAACATCAAACGCGCGATCATGGTGACGGGTGAATCCAAGATGCATTGGGGAAAGGGTGTCAACGATTTGACGTTGGGTCATGCCGTTTCCGCCACCGCTGTCGAATATATGCCAGGTGCGGATTCTTTGAAGTTCCATTTTGGAACCGACGGAAGCGGTGCCGACTCTATGATTTTACCTAAGAGTGGTGTGCGTAACATGCACTATTCCGACGAAGAGATCAAACTTTTGGAAAATAAGGAATTGCAACGTTCCATGGAGGTGGAGATGAATAGCGAGGAGATGGCTCAATTCGCCATCAATCGTGTTCCACAAACCATCCAAGCTTTGTCTGACCGTTATGGCATCGACTACAAAGGCTGCGATTACCTTGTGCTCAATCAGTCTAACCAACAGATTACCGACCAATTGGTGAAGAAGTTGGGTGTAGATCCCGCCAAAGCCATCTCATCATTGCGTAAATTCGGCAATACACTATCCGCATCGATCCCAGTTACGATCACCACGCAGCTCAAGGGGATGATAGAAAACAAGAAAACGCAATTTGTCGCTTGCGGTTATGGAATTGGCCTCTCATGGGGAAGTGTCGCTTTCTCAACAGAGAATATCGTGATATCAGACCTTGTAGAGGTTCCGGAAAATAGATTTGAAGATTTAAAATGGGAATAATGAATAATCCATTCTCCCTAGAGGGAAAAACAATATTAGTGACAGGTGCCTCTTCTGGTATCGGTCAAGGTTGTGCGGTGATGGCCGCGCAAATGGGTGCGAAAGTGATTGTCTCAGGACGAAACGAAGAGCGCCTACAAGAGACTTTGAAACAATTGCAAGGTGAGGGACACACCACATTCGCTGGCGATTTGACCGATGCCGCTGTGATCGAGAAGATGGTTGGCGAAGTGCCCGCTTTGGATGGCGTAGTGTTCTCCGCTGGTATCTCCATGACCGCTCCCTTTGCTTTCACGACACGTGAAAAGTTCGACAAGGTCTTTAATGTGAATTTTTTCTCACCCATTGAATTGCTTCGTTTACTTGTGAAGAAGAAGAAATTGGTCAATGGTTCTTCCGTCGTATTCATCTCCTCTGTGGGCGGTAATTTCGGATTCTCTGTCGGTAATGGCGCATATGGCGCATCCAAGGCCGCGTTGAATTCCATGTCACGCCTTTGCAGTTTGGAGTTGGCTCCTAAGAAGATTCGTGTCAACGCGATCTGTCCTGGTATGGTGGAGACGCCGTTGGTACAAGGATTTTCACAGAATATTACCGAAGAGGAGAAGCAAAGGGATATTGATTTCTATCCATTGAAAAGATACGGAAAACCCGAAGATATCGCTGGCGGTGTAGTTTATCTATTGTCTGAAGCGGCCTCTTGGGTGACAGGCCAAGCCATCTGCATCGATGGCGGTATCACCGCTTACTAATAATAAAAAAATATCACATAATAGAGGCGCCTCTTTTCAGGTGTCTCTATTATTGTGTAGATATCTATACAATTTATGGCAGAAGAATCGTTGCAGCACAAAACGAAGATGGGACTCCTGTGGAGTGCCTTCGAACGCTTTGGTACCCAAGGAATATCGGCCCTATTCGCTATCTTTTTGGCGAGATTACTCTCCCCGGAAGATTACGGTTTGGTGGCGATGCCCATGGTCTTCATGTGCTTGGCGCAATGCTTCATCGATAGTGGATTCGCCTCGGCATTGGTGCGCAAGCCCGATTTGAAGGAGGAGGATATTGTCACGGCTTTCTATTTCAATGTCGTGATGGGTATCGTATGCTATTTGATACTCTTCTTCGCCTCTCCATTCGTCGCTGATTTCTATCATGCGCCTGAATTGTCGAAACTATTGAAAGTCTCTGCGCTCAGTTTGTTGATCGGTTCCTTCGGAACGGTTCAGCAAGCGCTTTTAACCAAATCGATCGATTTTAAGCGTCAAGCCAAAATCTCCCTTTGCGCCTCACTGCTCAGTGGCGCCATCGCGATCACTTTAGCCCTAAACGGGTGGGGCGTGTGGGCTTTGATCTTCCAAGCGGTTTGTGGACAAATCGTACGTACCATACTTCTTTGGATCACCAGTCAATGGCGTCCTCATGGAGCGTGGTCGGCCAGTTCATTCCACTATTTGTGGAATTTTGGTAGCAAGATGCTGGCCTCCGCAGTGTTGGATACCATCTACAACAATATCTATCCAATCGTCATTGGAAAATTCTTCAACAAGAAGGATTTGGGAAATTTCGTCAACGCCAACAATTTGGCCTCTTTGCCCTCCAGCAATTTGACCGGTGTCTTGCAGCGTGTCACCTTCCCCGTGTTAAGTTCCATCCAAGATGACGATGCCCGATTGGCCACCAGTTACAGAAAACTGTTGCGTTTATCCGCCTTCTTGATATTCCCTTTGATGGTGGGCCTTTCCGCCGCGGCACGTCCCTTTATCCTTACCTTGATCGGAGAAAAGTGGGAGGGAAGTATCGTCCTTTTGCAGTTGGCCTGTTTCTACATGATGTTCTATCCCATCCATGCGATCAATTTGAACCTATTGGAGGTGAAAGGACGTTCCGATCTATTCCTACGTTTGGAGATTATCAAAAAGGTGCTAGGTGCCATTGTGATGGCCTTGGCCATTCCGCACGGAATCATTTGCATGATGGCGAGTGGTATCGTCTCCTCTTTGTTAGCATTGGTAATTAATACCTACTACACGGGTGTGCTGATCAATGTGGGCTTTTTCAAGCAAGTTTTGGACCTTCTGCCTATCTTTTGCGTGAGTATGGTGATGTGGGGCGCCATCATGTTGTTCAATTACTATGTGGATTTGGATATCATGGCCCTTCTGTTGGTGGTGGACATTGTGATTGGTGTGACCCTATATTTGCTTCTATCCAAAATCTTTCTGAAGAAAGAGACCAGCGAGGTGTTGGAGATGATGCCGGAGAAGATCAAGAGCAAAATGAAGTGGTTGTAGTCCGCTGGGAAATCATAAGAAGTCCAGCCATTTGTTAAGAGTTTCTAAAATGAATTCCCGTTTTTGTAAATCCAAAAATATTTGTAATTTTGCATCCGTATCAATTTGTTGAATTTTAAACAATCTGTAGATTGTTGGATTTCTAAGAAGAGGATACGTGAATGCGATGTATAAATGTGTTTATGTTCGGAGATGCATGTTTCTTGACGCAATTCATTTATACGGTTAATTTGAATGATTGATGTGTTGAATTGATGTGAATTCTAGATGTGAAGTATAGGTGTGTCGGACATACAGGTCTACCTAAGCTCAAAGGGTCGTCGAATCTCCATTCTTTTTCATCCCGGATGTCATGGATTGGTAATACATTGAAACTATATTGTATATGAATTTATTAAATCACGGAAAATTTGGTTTTATTCTTTTGCTTTGGGTTGCGCTTTGTTCTTCGTGCAATACCCAGAAAAAAATCGTCTATATCCAGGATACGGAGAATATGACCAAGTTGAAGAATACCTATGAGGAGAATATCACCTTGAAGCCGGAAGATCAGGTCTTCATCATTGTCAGCTGCCGTGATCCGCAAATATCCGCCATGTTTAATCTTCCATACTACACCAACCGTATCGGTGGAGTAGAGTCATTCACCTCATCGAACTATACGCTCAATAGCTATACATCCGCATCCAATGTGATGGGATATACGGTCGATCCGGACGGAAACATCGATTTCCCGGTCTTGGGAAAGATTAAGATCGGTGGCTTGAAACGTTTGGAAGTGGTGGAGTTAATCAAACAAAAGTTGATTGAGAGCAGCCAAATAAAGGATCCTGTCGTAACGGTGGAATACATGAATTTGGGTGTCTCCGTGTTGGGAGAGGTGGTTCGTCCAGGTCGTTTCAGAATTGACCGTGACCACTATTCCTTCTTCGACGCACTAGGTATGGCAGGTGATTTGACCATCAACGGACAAAGAAAGAATGTGACTTTGATCCGCCACACAGACGATGGCGACCAAGTATATAAATTGGATCTCACCAATGCGCAAAGTATCTATTCATCCCCTGCCTTCTACGTGCAACAGGGTGATGTGATCTATGTGGCGCCTACATCGAAACGTGCCAGAGAGTCTTCTGTCAATGGTAATACGGTCCGTTCCGCCGGATTCTGGGTATCCATCGCCTCCGCGATGACCTCCGTGGCGGTATTGGTAACCAACCTAACCATTCGCAATAAATAATTGACATCGAATCTTTCTTAACTGAACATTATAATGGCAAATAATAACGCAAATACGAGAAATAATATCCAACATCCCAAGGATGATATCCTATTGCAGGATATTTTCAGCATCTACATCTCCAAATGGAAGTGGATTCTTCTCTCCGTGCTTTTGTGTTTGGGCATTGGTATCTACCATATCTTGACCACAGCACCGATGTACAAGGTGACCTCTTCTGTTTTGTTGAAGCAGGATAAGGATGGTCAAGCATTGTTGGGAAATGTGGCGATGTCCATGACAGATATCGGTTTGTCGCAAGTCAATATCAATACCTCCAATGTCATCATGACATTCCAAACACCTGATATTACACACACGGCGATTCAAAGATTGCATTTGAACGATAAGTACAGTGTGCAAGGTTCTTTTAGGGAGGAGTTGCTTTATGGTTCCAATTTGCCGATCAGACTCTCATTCTTAGATCATCCATATACGGGAAGTTGTTCCTTGGTGGCCCAAATGACAGAGAGTGATTTGGTGGAACTCTCCAATTTTGTTGTCGAAGGAGTTCCTTCTGACGAGAAGTATTCCGTTGGTTTGGGTGATACGATTGGTACCACATTCGGTAAGATTGTCGTGCAAAAGAATGAACGTTATAAGGGAGAGGGGTTGGATAAACCAATCAACGTCTCTCACATTAGCTCATATAGCGCCATCGGTGAATTCCAAGGTAAATTGGGTGTGGCCCTTCGTGATAAGATGGGTACCGTCTTCGATTTGACCTTCAATGATCAGAGCCGTGAACGTGCCATCGACGCTTTGAAGATGATCGTGAATGTTTACGACGAATTCTGGATGCAGGATAAGAACCAAGTGACCCTTAGCACGGTTGAGTTCATTACCCAACGACTTAGAATGTTGGAGGATGATTTGAACTCTGTCGATGGTGAAATTGCTACCTATAAGAGTTCGCAGAGAATTCCTGATATTGTGGCGACCGCCCACTATGATTTGACCATGGCCGGAGAGAATGAACGCAAATTGCAGCAGTCAAACAATGAGTTGTCCGTAGCTCAACTTTTGTTGAACTACATGAAGAACAGCAAGGACAAATTGTTGCCTGCCAATGTCGGTGTTTCCGAACAAAGCATTCAGTCCCAAATCGCCGAATATAACAAGTTGACACTACAACGTGGCCGATTTGTCGAGAATAGTAGTGAAGAGAATTTGTTGGTTAAGGATATCGATAATCAATTGAATGCGTTGAGAAGCGCCATCATCAGTTCTGTCGAGAACTACATTGCGGCGATCCAATTGCAGTTGAACGCTTACCAAACCAATAAGCACGAAATCAATTCCCGCATCAGTTCCAATCCGAAACAGGCGGGTCACTTGCTCTCCGCAGAGCGTCAACAGAAGGTGAAGGAGGGTCTTTACCTTTTCTTGTTGCAAAAGAAGGAGGAGTTTGAGATTTCGCAGGCATTTACCGCTTATGACACCCGTGTGATCATGCAACCGGAGTTGGGTGGAGGAGATGCGCCATTCTCACCAAACAACCGCAACGTCATCGTCTTGGCCTTGCTGTTAGGTTTGGTCATCCCATTCGCGATTTTGTACTTGAAGGAGTTGATGAATACAAGGGTGCGTGGCCGCAAGGATTTGGAGGTGCTTTCCATTCCATATATGGGTGAGATTCCGTTGTATTCCCAAAAGAACAGACTCAACTTCTTCTCATTTATGCGTAAGGAGGATAACAACGCTCCTGTGGAATTGGTCGTGAAACCACAAAGCCGTGACGTCATCAATGAGGCTTTCCGCGTCATCCGTACCAATACGGAGTTCATGTGCAAGGAGAGGGGAGCCACCACCATTATGGTGACATCCGCCAATGTGAACAGTGGAAAGACATTTATATCCAGCAACTTGGCCCTTTCATTCGCCATCAACGGCAAACGTGTCATCGCGATCGACCTGGACCTTCGTAAGGAGACCCTTTCGAAGACATTCGATTGTCCGAAAGGCAAAGGTGTGGTCGATTACTTGAGTGGCAACGAGAAAGATTTCCATAAGTTGATCGACCATCAGACCTTGGATCTCCTACCAGCCGGTAAATTACCGCCAAACCCAGCTGAGTTGTTGACTTCCAACCGATTAGGCGAGTTGATCGAGGCTTTGCGAAAAGAGTATGATTATATCTTCATCGATTGTCCGCCGGTTGAGATTGTCACCGATGCCGATATCATCAAACAGTGGGCTGATTTGACCCTCTTCGTTGTCAGGGCGAACCTCTTGGAGAAGAGCATCCTGCCGGATATCGAGAAGTATTACACCGACAAACGCTTCGAAAGATTGGCCATTGTCTTGAATGGTACCGAGGCGGTCGGACACTATGGTTATAAGTACGGATACTACAAGAGTAAGTACGGTTATTACGCCGAGTACAAATAAATCCATCATAAGAGAAAGGATCATCTGGTTCTTTCTCTTTTTTCATACCCTTATTTTTATCCTTTATGAGTCGAATCGTCACAAACGCTTTCTTTCTCTATGTCAGAATGTTGGTTGTGATGGTGATCTCCATCTTCACCACACGTATCATTCTACAGACACTTGGGGCGGAAGACTTCGGCCTTTTCTATACCGTTGCGGGAGTGGTCTCTCTGCTCTCCTTCGTGACCTCTTCGATGAGCAGCGCCACCTCGCGCTTCATCGCTTATGAGATAGGGAAGAGTGAGGAGGGGAATGTACAGGAAGTCTTCACCTCCGCATGGACCATCCATGCCCTTTTAGCGCTCCTTTTCGCCCTTTTGGTAGAGACGGTCGGTGTATGGTTCCTCAACCATTATTTGAAAATTCCGGCAGGACGTGAGTGGGTTGCCAATGTTTTGCTTCAGCTATCGGTGGCCATGTCTGTGCTATCTGTTTTACAAGTTCCTTTTACCGCCTCTGTAATGGCCCATGAGAAAATGAATGTATTTGCGGCGATAGAGGTGGGGGTTGTCGTCCTAAAATTATTGATTCTCTATTTGGTGCCCTATATAGATTATGACCAGGTGATCGTATATGGTGCCTTGCTGCTATTCATTTCCTTGTTGAGTTTCTTGTTTTACATGATTTACTGCAATAGGGCGCTAGGCAATTGTGACATGTGTTATTCCCTAAAGAGTGGCTATGTGAAAAAGATGTTCCACTTTTCAGGTTGGGATCTCTTTGGAAATTTAAGTGTCGCCGCACGTTCTCAAGGTGTGATTGTCGTACTGGAGTGTTTCTTTGGAACCGTGATGGTGACAGCCGCATCCATCGCCATGAGAGTTCAAATCTCCGTGATGTCTTTCGCAAGTAATGTAATGGCTGCTTTTCGTCCTCAGATCGTGAAGTCTTACGCGACTGGCGATTATACGATGGTGGACCGTTTGGTTCGGAATGCGGGTGTCTATACCTCTTTGTTGCTCTATTTGGTGACTGTCCCCGTCATTTTGGATATGGACTTCATCTTTACAAAGTGGTTGGGAAAGTTCCCCGCATATACAACCGAGTTTTGCCGTTTGACGCTGATATTCAATATTTTCGCCAACTTTTCCAGTGTTGTGATTAGTGCTATACACGCCAATGGAAACATCAAGCGCCCTAGCTTTATCAATGGGTCGCTCTATTTATCTGTCATACCCATATCCGTTCTTATGTTTAAAATGGATTTGTCGCCCGTTTATGTTTATCTCTATAACATTGCGGCCGTTTCATTGGGTATGCTCTCCAACGTATGGACACTACATCTTTTGATGCCCGCTTTCCACATGGGAAAATTCCTTTTCAATGTTCTTTTTAAATCGTTATTGGTAGGCGCATCGGCATTCTTCTTAGCCTACATCGCCTCCACCTATTTTGAACCATCTTGGTACAGGACACTACTTATTTGCCTTGTATCTACACTTTCTATCATCGTTTTAGCCCTAACCATCCTCTTGGACAAGGAAGAGGTGAAGGCGGTTAAAAATAAGCTTACAGCATATGTCAGATAAATTAGTCTCCGTTATTACGCCTTGCTACAATACAGCCCAATATTTGCCTAGATTGCTCGATTCTCTGCTTCGGCAGAGCTATCAGCACATGGAGGTCATCGCCGTGGATGACGGTTCCACGGACGATACGATGACGGTTTTATCCTCATACGCGAAACGTTTTGAAGAGAAAGGGTACTCCTATCAGGTGCTCCATCAAGAGAATCAAGGTCAATCCGTTGCGATAAATAGGGCGCTTAAATTGATTCATGGCGATTATTTGCTGTGGCCGGACTCTGACGATTATTATGCGTCGGATGAGGCGATAGAGAAGATGGTGGGCGCTTTGGAGCGATCCGACAACTCTTTTCGTATGGTCCGTTCACAAGTGAAGATTGTCCGTGATCCTGACCTACAACCGATAAAAACTGAGGGCGAAGGACGTCCCTATGAAGAGGAGAGTACGCTCTTCGACGATATGATATTTTACAGGAATGGTTTTTACTTCTCTTCCGGCGTCTATATGGTGGATGTGGTAACCTTGCGGGAGTTGACTGATATGGACATCTATACGACAAGACTCGGTGGCCAAAATTGGCAGCTGGTCTTGCCGATTTTGTATCACTACCGGTGTCTTACGATCGCAGAACCTTTGTATCATATTGTCGAAAGAAGCTCTTCCCATAGTCGTGGACAATTTGTCGGTGTGGAAAAAGAGACGGCCCGCAATGAAGCCTATCGGTCGATTCTGTACGAGACCTTATCCCGTATAAAAGGAATGCCGGAAGCGCAATTGAAGGATTATCTTCAAAGAGTGATGGAGAAGTTTGATCTGCAGCGTTTGGCTATCGCCATTCGTTCCCATGATAAGCTATATGCCCGCATTGCCTTGGAAGAGGCGAAAACCCATGGTACCCAATTACCTATCATAATCCATGCGATAGGCTGCTTGGTCGCCCATCCGTTGGGAAATCACATCTATCGTGCTTATAAAAGATTGAGCGTATGCCTACGGAATATCATTTCGAGGCGCGATAGATGAATTTCTTCGCAAAATTTATTTTTGATATTGTAATTCCATTGGAAACTATTATCTTTACTTAAGTATTTTCGGTCGTCCTACGATAACGATTGAAATAGTATGTTTCTTGTAAACGAGAATTGATCAGACGATTGATATACAAAGTATAATCTTGTGTTATGAGTAGTAATACCCCTTCAGTATCCATCATATGCCCCGTCTACCAAGCCGAGGCTTATCTGAGACGTTGCGTGGATTCCATCCTGGCGCAACGCTTCACCGATTTTGAATTACTGTTGGTGGATGACGGTAGCCGTGACACAAGTGGCGCCATCTGCGACGAATATGCCCAAAAGGATAGCCGCGTGCGTGTTTTACACAAAGAGAATGGGGGCGTGTGCAGTGCTAGAAACAGAGGCATAGATGAGGCGCAAGGCGAGTATACCATCCATGCAGATCCCGATGATTGGGTGGAGCCTGATTTTTTGGAGGAACTTTATCGCGCGGCGAAAGCTAGTGATGCGGATATGGTCCTTTGCGATTTCTTCCAAAATGTCGGTAACGAGCAATATTATATCAAACAGGAGCCTTCCGGCCTCGACCATCAAACCCTCTTGAATGATCTATTCAATGGTTTGCATGGTAGTTGTTGGAACAAATTGGTGCGACGTGCCTCCTATCAGGAGCGTAACCTCCGTTTCCCTGAGAATCTGACGATTTGGGAGGATCTCTACTTCAATGCCACGCTATGCATGGAGGAGATCAAGATCGCCTATGTGGCGAAAGCACTCTATCACTATGATTTCTCCATCAACGCCAACTCGTTGGTGCGTATGGGCAATCAACGTACCGTCGATTCGCAAAAGTGGGTCATAGACTCCTTCGAGCGTCGATTGGGCAGCTCTAGCCAATTGGATGAATTGAAGATAATGACTAAGGAGCGCGCCTTTTTCACACGTCCACAGACAGGCAAACAAATCGTCTCCCTCTATTCGGAGGTGAATGAGAAGTATTTAGACCGTAAAAATTACAAACATCCGGTATGGCGCGCACTCTCCACTTCGTTGCGCTTTCCGTTCCTTTATCCATTGGTGGAGCGCTTTCTGGCTTTCGAAATATGCGTTAGGCAAGGTGTTCATTATTTGGTGAATAAGATAAAAGGACGATGAAGAGTGGCCGAATTAGATGAATATATCTGATTTTTTCTCTATATTTGCCGCTTGAAGATGATTTTTCGGTTATTCCTAGGCAAGTTTAAGGGAAAGTTGATGACTTGCTTAGGTATTTAACTGGGAGTTAATGAATTATATATGGATACAGTGAAACCCAAAGTTTCGGTGATTGTTCCAGTTTATGGGGTTGAGAAGTTCATTGAAAAATGTGCTCGATCCCTGTTTGATCAGACTTTCCGCGATGTGGAGTACATTTTTGTGGACGATTGCACAAAAGATGGTTCCATCAGCGTGTTGGAGTCGGTGATGGCTGAATATCCTGAATTAAATGTGAGGATTGTACGAAAGGAGCAGAACGGCGGCTTGCCTCAGGCGAGACGTAGCGGTTTGTTGTGCGCTTCCGGCGACTACATCCTGCATATAGATTCCGACGACTGGGTGGAGCCAAATATGATTGAGACCCTCTACAACAAGGCGATGGAGACCGGAGCCGAAATGGTCATCTGTAATTGGGTGGAGGAGTACCTCGACCATCAGGAGGTTAAGACGCAGCCTGCGATGAACCGGGATGATTATTACCATAACATCTTGTCTTTGGAGGCGGGTGCGTACGTGTGGTCCCGATTGGTGAAAAGAAGTTTGTACGAAGGGGTCGAATTCCCTACCTACAACATGTTCGAGGATTATGTGATCACTTCGCAACTATTGGCGAATTGCAAGCAGGTAGCCTTCGTATCCGATGTATTATACCACTATCTACGTTACAATGTTAACTCAATCCGCGCCACAGCGGAAAAGAAGCGTATATTGACCCAAGAGATCCACAATATCTTCTTGGTATATAACCGTGTCAAAGATGAATTCCCTGCCGATAAAAAGTCCAGGGCCCTTGGTCGAATGCTTTTCGCGATGGGCTGGCACACCATGAGACGTCGTCTCTACTGCCATTTGTCCGATGAGGAGCGCGCCAAGATCAAGGAGGGTGTGTTGATTCATTTGCCTAATACAAATTTGGGCTTCTCCTACATCAAACAGTTGATCCTTTACATAGGCAACCGTCTATCATGAATTTCTAAGTGACGTTTTGCATATTCACGTTTTCTAAATTAACCTATCCTTTTTTATGAATAGGAAATTTATTCAGTTTTTCGAGGATTCCATCAAGAAGCATTGGGATCTGGTCGCACTGACCAATTATGCTAAAAATCAGCATTATACTTATGGAGATATGGCCAAAGAAATCAAGCGCCGCCATCTCTTGTTCGAGGAGTTGGGTATCCAACAAGGGGATCATGTAGCCCTCGTCGGACCTAATTCACCTGAGTGGGTGATTACATTCATCGCCACCATTACCTACGGTGCGGTGATTGTGCCAATCCTTCCTGATTTCCATCCCAATGATATCCACAACATCGTCAACCACAGTGAAGCGAAGTTGATGTTCGTGGATAAGCTCTGTTGGAATGAATTGGATCAATCGCAACTTAATAGTGTTCGCTATGTTTTGCCCATCACGCAATTGACATGCCTACACCAAGCCGAGGGTGAATCCTTGGATGTTTGTTTGGCTCATTTGGATGATCGTTTCAAGACGGTATATCCTAATGGATTAGAGCCTGAAAACCTCCGCTTTGCGGACAAGGATGATGAGGAGGTGGCCGTCATCAACTATACATCAGGAACGACTGGTTTCAGCAAGGGAGTCATGTTGACGGGTGACAACTTCTGCTGCTTGATCGAATACGCCGAGCGCCACAATTTGGGAAGCCGAGGCGACCGTGTCCTCTCCTTCTTGCCGTTGGCCCACATGTTCGGTTGTGTGAACGATTTGTTCTTCCCTTTGTCCTTCGGCGAGCACATCACCTTCTTGACTAAGATTCCTACACCTAAAGCGATCCTAAAGGCGATGGGCGATGTGAAACCCAACTGGATCTCCTCCGTGCCGATCTTCTTGGAGGCGATTTACAAGAAAGCGATCGCTCCGCAACTCAAGAAGAGATCCATTCGGCTTATGACCAAAATCCCCGTGGTCTCCAACTTAATCTATGGCACTTTCAGGAAGAAACTCTTGGAGGTCTTTGGTGGCGAGTTGAATAAGATCTTCATCGGTGGCGCGCCGCTCAATCGTGAAGTGGAGGATTTCTTGCTTAAGATAAAGTTCCCATTCTCAATTGGTTATGGCATGACCGAGTGCGCACCGATCATTTGTGCCGACATCGCGGAATTAACGCCTCACTCTGTGGGACACCCAGTCGAGGGTGTTCAGGTGAAGGTGGATTCGGACGATCCGATCCATGTGGATGGTGAGATTTTGGTGAAGGGTAGAAACGTGATGAAGGGATATTTCCGCAATGAAGAGGCGACCCAAGCCACCTTTACCGAGGATGGTTGGTTGAAGACCGGTGATGTGGGACTCTTTGACAAAGCGGGCAACCTATTTATCCGAGGAAGGTGCAAGAATATGTTCCTCTCCGCTACCGGCCAGAACATCTATCCGGAAGAGATCGAGGCGAAGCTGAGCAATCTGCCTTACGTGGCGGAGTGTGTCGTTGTGCAAAGGGAGAACAAGATTGTAGCCTTGGTTTATCCTAATTTCGCCGAGATGGAGGAACACAATATTCCTCGTGAAAACTTGGCGAGCTTGATGGAGGAGCATCGTAAAGCGCTCAATCCGCAATTGGCCGCCTACGAGTACATCGATTCGATCGTGATCCATCCGACCGAGTTCGAAAAGACACCGAAGCGTAGCATTAAGCGATATAAATACAAATAAGCTTGGGCTTGTTGGAAAAAAAACGGTTTATCAGACGATAAACCGTTTTTTTTGTTGTTCACTTATCTATGATTAACCCTCGACGATGGTGAAATCGTCCAACATCTTGATGACCTCCTCACGTTTGTTGAACATGATCACGTCGATGATGGAGAGGCTCTCGATAAAATCGTTATCGAATTGTTTGTAGGTGATATCGTTGGTCTTTAGGAACTCCAACTTGATGTTGCGTTGTTTGAACTCGTTGAAATCGTACAACTCCATGCCGCCGATGGCGTTGATGTAGGTGTCGGCTCCCAATTTTTGGCAGAAATCGTAGATACGGTATTCCCGCTTCAAAAGGGCGTTGCCTTCGATCTCGGAAGTTCTCTTGAACTGGGTCTTTAATCCTAAATATTCAGCGATGACCTTGATGGAGTTCTCCAAGAAGTAGGCAAGGTTGCGCTCAGGGCAGGAGAGGATAGTCTCCATCAATTTGTAACCCTCCTCGAAATTAGGCGCTTTGCGGTAGGTGCATTCGAGGCTTCTCAGTTGTTTCTCTATGTCGATATCCTTGATGAAGGTCTCGTTGATCATCTTATTTTGGCTGGCCTTGTCTAGCGATAAATTGCAGTAGATAGGCTCTTTACCATTCAAGACACGGTTGCGGTTGATCCAACCACCCTTGATGTAGTTGTAGTCGTCGCAAATGAGGAAGATGTCAGCATTCTTGATCAATTGCCAATATCCGATGTAGGGGATAAAGTAGGGCTGATTCGCTGAAAGTTTCATATTTATTGAATAATTTGTTTGAATTTTTTGCAAAAGTAAATAAAATCGGACATAATCCTATTCAATCTCTCTCTTTATTTTGTGGTTTTATTGATAATTTATAATTTTGCATGGAATTATTCTAAAGGCTAAAATGGTGACTATTGTGGAAGTTATAGGACGATAAGGCAGTTAGAACCAAGACGGAACGTTTATTATGATAGATATAAAGAATGCGGAAGCTTGTTGCGGATGTAACGCTTGTGGCGACGTCTGCGCGAAACAGGCCATCTCGTTCAAGACAGATAGCGAGGGCTTCTGGTATCCGGAGGTAAATAAGGATTTGTGCAACAATTGCGCTCTTTGTGAGAAGGTATGCCCTCAAATCAATATTCAGGAATTAAAGAAAAACGATTATCCGCAACCCAAGCATACCTATGCGGCGGTTAACCGTAACATGCGCATCCGTTGGGACAGTACCAGCGGCGGTGCCTATACCGCTTTGGCGGAGACGATGTTGGAGCAGGGTGGTTATGTGAGTGGCGCCATCTACAATGAAGGCTTCACCGGTGTCCATAACTATGTGACCAATCGCCCTGAAGATCTCGAAAAACTCAGAAGTAGCAAGTATCTACAAAGTAATGCGGAAGGTCTCTACAAGGAGATCAAGGGGTTGCTTGTGAAGGGCGAGAAGGTGCTTGCCTGTGGCACACCCTGCCAAATGGCCGCCTTGCGCAGTTACCTCCGTAAGGATTACGAGAACTTGATCATCGTCGATTTCATCTGCCGAGGCGTCAATTCCCCTAAAGTCTACCGCGCTTACCTGGATTCTCTGGAGAAACGATACAATAGCAAGATTGTCTTCATCAAGGCCAAAAGCAAGGATTTAGGCTGGCGCACCATGGCCCGTAAGGTGGTTTTCGAAAATGGGGAGACCTATTACGGATTGAAGGACGACCCGTTCCGTCGCGGCTACCGCAAGGAGATCTTCTGCCGTCCATCCTGTTACAACTGCCAATTCAAAGGGATGCCTCGCATGGCGGACATTACCGTGGCCGATTATTGGGGCATCGAGCGTGTCGACCAACAATTGGATATGAACATCGGTACCTCCATGATCCTGTTGAACTCAGACAAGGGCATCGCCTATTTTGAGCAGGCGAAGAGCAAACTTGAATACAAGGAGACCCCATTCGAATCGGTTTTGCCAGGCAATGTGGCGCTTTTTGAATCGATTCCTCATGCCGCCATCGACCGTGCCGCCTTCTTCAAGGATTTGGACGAAAAGGATTTCTCCCAAGTGGCCGATCAATATTTCCCTATGGAGCAGGCTCCAGCCCCTACGCTGAAAAGTAGGCTGAAGGCATTGCTGAGAAAGGGTTATCATGCGGCTAGATATTTGTTGTATGCGTTGAAACACCCCGCTGCGGTTTGGAACACCTACCGCATCAACCACCGTGATAACACGCGTCGAACTGCGGCTAAAAAGATCACCGTCTCTCCGCAAGTGGTTTTGGATATCCATCCTTCCGCTACAATCAATGTGGAGGATTCCCTACTATTGGGCCATTCGGAGATCAAGAACTTTTGGTACCCGACCGCACTCAAAATGGAGGCCAACACCGAGTTGACCATCCATGGCGGACCGTTGACCCGATATAACCAACAAGCCTATAAATTACGGAGTGGTGCTTGTGTAGAGATCGTCAATGGCGGCAAACTCACCATCGGTGCGGGGGCTTGCAATGTTAATCTGACCATTATGTGCGGCAAGGAGATCACCATCGGCAATGGGGTCCGCATCGGACGCAATGTCTCCATCCGCGATTTCAACGGTATCCATGTCATCCTAAATGACCATTATAGAACCCATGCCCCCGTACACATCGGTGACCATTGTTGGTTGTGCACCGGTTGTACCATCATGCCGGGCGTGACCATCGGAGAGGGATCCGTGGTGGCGGCCAACGCCGTTGTCACAAAGGATGTTCCGCCTCATTCCTTGGTGGCTGGCTCTCCAGCCAAGGTCATCAAAGAAAATATTCAGTGGTATTGATATGTCGGAACCTGTTACATCCAATAAGACCATAGCGAAGAATACCGTCTTCCTATACTTCAGAATGATGATCACCATGGTGGTATCCTTGTATACCTCCCGTGTCATCCTGCAGGTATTGGGTGTGGACGATTATGGCATCTACCAAGCGGTAGGCGGTATCGTCGGATTCATGGGCTTCCTGAACGCGGCCTTGGCGACTGGCTCCTCCCGTTTCCTCACCTTCGCGATGGGCGAGGGGGATTTCGAGAAGTTGAAGCGTACCTTCTCCACCAATGTCATCATCCACTTGGGGCTTGGCCTTGTGGTGGTATTGCTGGCGGAAACCGTCGGCCTATGGTTCCTGAACAACAAGATGGTGGTGCCCGAAGAGCGCTGGTATGCAGTGCAGTGGGTCTACCAGTTGTCCATCCTGACCGCCTTCCTTAACATCACCCAAGTGCCCTATAATGCGGCGATCATCGCCCATGAACGTATGTCCATCTATGCCTATGTGAGCATTGTGGAGGTGGTGCTGAAGTTGGCGATTGTCTATATGCTGACGGTAGGAGACTTCGATAAACTGATTCTCTATGCCATCCTGCTCACCCTTCTATGTGCGGGTTTGATGGCCTTTTACCGCTGGTACTGCATGCGTCAGTTCCCTGAATCGAAGATGAACTTCACCTTCGACCGTAATCTATTCAAGGAGGTGGCCTCTTTTTCCGGATGGAGCCTCTTCTCCAACTTTGTGACCGCCTTGAACAGCCAGGGTATTTTGGTGTTGCTGAATATGTTCTTCGCCCCAGCCGTTGTGGCGGCCAGGGCTATCTCCTTGCAGGTGAATAACGCTGCCCTCCAATTTGTGGATAATTTCCGGTTGGCGGCCAATCCACAGATCACCAAGCGCTACGCGATGGGCGATGAGGAGGGTTCCATGCGCCTTTTGTTGCAATCCACCACCTTCTCCTACTATCTGATGTTCTTCCTAGGGCTTCCGATCTGTTTCGTGGCGGAACCCCTACTGAAGATGTGGCTCGGCATCGTCCCTGAGTATGCGGTGATTTTCCTCCAGCTTATCATCGTGCAGAGTCTCTTCCAGGTCTTCAACACCTCCCTCTACCAGGCCTTCTACGCCAAGGGTAGGATCAAGGAGAATGCGATCTTGACCCCGCTGATGGGTTGCCTACGCTTCCCGATCATCTATCTCCTCTTCAAGATGGGCTATTCGCCAGTGGCCCTTTCCTGGCTCAGCATCATCAACTATATGTTCTTGGCCCTCGTCTTGAAACCGATTCTCTTGGTCAAGATCTGTGACTACAAACTCTCCGATATTGTGAAAATGTTCGTTCCTTGTGTGAACGTGACCATAGTAGCGTTGATTCTTCCTACACTTTTCTACTATTACAAAAGTGAGCTCGGCCTATCTGAAAATGTACAGGCCATTTTGTTGCTCATCCTCTCTTTTGCCAGTGTGGCCCTTGCCATCTGGCTGGTCGGACTGGATAGGACAATGAAGGAGAAGCTTTTAGTCGTTGTCAAACAGAAAGTGTTGCGGAGGAATCCTTGATTTTGGGAGTATTTAGTATTTAAGAATGAAGTTATGAAGGTAGCTATCCTTTCGTTGGTGCTCCATACCAATTATGGAGGTTTATTACAGTCTTACGCCTTGCAGACGGTACTGGAACGTATGGGGCATGAGGTGGAGATCTTGTCCGCCCCTGAGACCTGCAAGACGCCGCCGCTCCGTAAGATGCCCTACTGCCTCATGAGACGCTTGGCCTACAAGCTCTTGAAGGATCACAGCGCCCCTATCTTTTGGGAGCGCAAGATGAACAGGGAGCGTCCTGTCGTCACGCAGCATACCCAACGCTTCATCGATCAATACTTGCATGTCCGCCTGATCGAATCCTTCGGAGATATCCAACAGCAAGATTACGACGCCTATGTGGTCGGTAGCGACCAGGTGTGGCGACCTAAATATTTCGAGTGTCAGTGGCATTCGCCCATCGAGAACGCCTTTCTTCTCTTCACGAAGGATTGGCAGGTGAAGCGCATCGCCTATGCCCCCTCTTTTGGTGTCGATAACTGGGAGTTCTCCGAAGCGCAGACCAAAGCCTGCGGTGAGTTGGCGCAAGCCTTCGACCATATATCTGTCCGGGAGGATGCCGGTATCCTGTTGTGCCAAGAGCACCTGCATCTAGAGGCGGCCCATACTTTGGACCCTACCATGTTGCTCCAAGCGGAGGATTACCGTGCCTTGATCGCCCAGGAGCCTGCTAGCCCAGGTGATCTGCTCGTTTACCTATTGGATGAGGACGGGGAGAAGGGTAGTGTCGTGGAACGTATCGCCCAGAAGAAGCGAATGACCCCTTTCCGTGTTAATAGCGCCCATTCGCAGTTGTCAGACCCTTTGGAGAAGCGCATTGTACCGAAGGTGGAGAGTTGGCTCAAGGGTTTTGCTGACGCGAAGCTCGTGGTCACCGATAGTTTCCACGCCTGTGTATTCTCGATTCTTTTCGGCAAACCTTTCGTGGTTCTTAAAAATGAAGACCGTGGCAATGCTCGTGTCGATAGTTTGATCAAGCAGTTGGGGTTGACGCCGCAGCCGTTGGAGGGGGTAGAGGGGCTCTCGTTCTATCTTTGTGAGGCGAAGAACGTTGAATCGTTACGAGAGCAGTCCGCGGCTTGGTTAAGCGAAGCGACGATGTCATTTAAGAAACGAATCGACGCAGTCGATGAGTTCGGCGAAGCCAATTAAGAAACGAATCGACGCAGTCGATTCTAACTACCCCGTAGGGGTTCCCTATCTATAGCCCTATCGTTGTCAATATCAATCATACGTCATGCCCCAAGCATGGCGTTTTTTTTCATCATCCATCTGTCCAAATCGTTTTGTATAATTCGTCAATCTTTCATTATTATTTCAAAATTAATTATATATTTGCACAAAATTCCGCATCGTGTGTGAATTTGGTATTTGTCGTGTCAATAGATGTTACTGACATTGGCGAAGCTGTGTGTATGAATTGAGTATGATGGTGTGTAAATGTCTCTTTCCCTGACGGTTATTTCCCCGGATTATCTTTTTTACATGGCTGTTACCACTACTAACTACTCACCCGTTTTCTTGGTAGGATGAGAGAATTTACGTATTATTGCAGAAAAAAATAAGCCTCTAGAGACTAAAAACTAGAAAATAAGCCTCTAGAGACTAAAAACTA
>JAKSKY010000070.1 GCA_024401515.1 Paludibacteraceae bacterium
TCCCAGTAATCGCTGCGGATGAGGTGTTTGAGGATGTCCAAATAGAAGACCATTCCCAAGAAGATAAGGAGTGAGAAGATGATGAAGAATTTCATCGCGTCGGCGTACTCTCCTTTCTTGTCACCGCCCTTGTTCTGTGCGAAGATGAAGGGTTCATAAGCGTATCGGAAGGCCTGCGTGAACATCATCATCACCATAGCCACCTTGAAGCAGGCGCCATAGATGCCGAGTTGTGAGTCCGCGACGGCTCTATCAGGTATCAGGTAAGGGAAGATGATTTTGTCCAAACTTTGATTCATGATGCCTGCCACACCTAATATAAGGAGGGGAAGAGAATATTTGAGGATCGATTTGAGCGTTCCCATGTCCACCTTCAATTTCGCCTTCAAGATTTCAGGCAAAAGCATCAGGGTTACGAAGAGGGTGGAGATGAGGTTAGATACGAAGACATAGCCAACCCCATAATTAGGATTGTAGAACCAGGAGATCCAATCCGGATGTGCCGCATGGATTTTAGGACATACGATGAGGAAGAAGAGGTTGGCGAGGATATTCACCAAAATCATCGCTAGTTTTAAAAGAGCGAAGCGGCCTGGACGGTTTTGAAATCTCAGATAGGCGAATGGAATGCATCCGAATGCGTCCATTGCGACAATGACGCATAACATGGAGATGAATTCTGGGTGTGTGGGATAACCCAATAGGTTGGCGATGGATTGGCTGAATACCACTGCTAAAAGCGCGAAGATGAGCGAGGTGGCTCCTATGCAACATAGTACACTACTATATACGGTAGTGGCATTCTCCTTCTCTTTGTTGGCAAATCGGAAGAATCCTGTTTCCATACCATAAGTAAGAAGTACCAGTAATAGTGCGGTCCAAGCGTAGAGGTTGGTCACGATTCCATATTCCGCTGAATTGGTGAGTACGAACGTATAGAGTGGTACGAGGCACCAGTTCAAGAATTTTCCTACAATGCTGCTAAGTCCGTATATGGCGGTCTGCTTAGCCAGGTTCTTCATTTCAGCCATTTTTATCCATTTTGTCACGCTTCGCTAGGCGAGTGTGGAATTTTATTATTTATTCAACAACGTGGGCATAAAGAACTCACCATTATGAATGTTTCGCGAAGAAATCTTATTTTTCGCATATTGCAAAGTATTTATTTTCACTATTGATGATTTTTAGGTAAAAGCGAAATCGCACCATCAAAAGAATAGTGTATCATTGCTAATTATCAAGCAAATAAGTGAAGCTTTTTTTTGAAAATAAAAAAATTTTCCTATATTCGTAATCGAGTTTACAAATAAGGAGAGGTAAAGGAATACCATGAAAGAAATGCAAATCAAAATTTCCTATCCTCTTTATAGGTGTTATTAAAATGAATTGCTTATGAGAACATTTATTCGATTCGGATTGGCGTCTGCGGCTATGTTGGCTGCCGGAATGTCAAATGGCTATGCGAAGGATGATGTGAAAGTGAGTGAGGTGATGCCGTGCAATATTTCAACTTATATGGTCGACCAAAACTATACTGGTTGGCTTGAACTCAAGAACAATGCATCTGCAAGCGTCGATATAAATGGCTATAAGATAGACCACTACAAATTCAACAAAAGCAATGAGGCTAAGTTTGAATGGTCATGGAACATTGAGCAGGAGATGGTCATCTCCCAAAATGGTTACAAAGTAATTTGTTTTGATGGTTCCGATATGGATAGCAAGAATTCACGTAAACTGGATTCAAATGGTGGAGTCATTGTTGTTAAGGATAAATCAGGAGCGGTAGTTGATTCATTTACCTATTTGGCTACCCAAACTCATATCTCATATGGTATTTATGATGGAGTGGCTGGTTACATGGAGCCAACTCCTAAAAAAGATAATTCACAATCGTACGCTAGTTTGAATTACCGTTGTTTGGTGCCCTATTTCGATGGCACCCAACCAGGTGTTCAACAGAGTGGCAACGTTACAGTTAGAATTAAAACCAAGACACAAGGTTCATCAATTTATTACACGACCGATGGTTCTGAACCAACTCAAAAATCATCTTTGTATGATGCGAATAATGGTATATCAATTGGTTCGGAAAATAAAGTAATCAGAGCGAGAGCTTATAAGGATGGGATGATTTCAAGTCCTATCCTTACAGGCTCTTTTATTTTTGTCGATTCAAAACACAAGAGTTGTGGTAGCAACGGGTTCACTTTGCCTATCGTTTCTATTGTGACGGATAAGGCTAATTTCTACGACGATAAGATCGGTATTTATGTCGATGGAGATGGTACTTACAGTGATTTCGCTGAGACTTCATGCTTGCCATCTAAAAAGTTGAACTATATCATGGATTGGACCCGTCCAGGAAACTTCGAATACATCGTAGACGACAAGGAGGTATTGAACCACGAGGTGGATTTGGCGATCATGGGTGGATGTTCCCGTCAATACGATGTGAAGTCATTGAAAATCAAGGCTGGTAATCGTATGGGTAAGGGCAACACCAAATTGAATTACGATTTCTTCGCCGATAAGGTGGGCAATGAATATAAATCTTTGCAACTCCGTAATGGTGGTAACGGTTATGCCGCTAGCAACATCCGTTTCCGTGATGGATTCATGCAGTCTATCGCAAAGCCGATGAATATCGATTACCAAGCATACCAACCAGTTGCCTATTTCATCAACGGTAAATATGCCGGTTTCATGGGATTGCGTGAGCGTACTAACAAGGCATACGTTGAGTCCAACTATGGTTTGGATGACAACAAGATTGATGTTTTGGAGATCACTAACAAACATGGTGTGGTTGCCACTTGCGGTGATAAGGAGGCTTATGATAATCTAGTTTCTTTCTTGGAGAACAATGATCCAAAGAGCGAAAGCTACTATGAGAAGGCGGCAAAGATGATGGATATGGATGAGTATATTGATTATCAAATCTTCCAACAATTCATTGTGAACACGGATTGGCCAGGTAACAATACTAAGGTTTGGAGAAGTCGTGATAATGGACGCTTCCGCTGGGTTACCTTCGATACTGATTTTGGTTTAGGACTTTATGGTGAAGGCGGCAATAACAACTGTGCCGTTAATGCGAACATGATCGAATGGGCATCTGGTACAGGTAGCCGATACAACTGGGCAAACGGTACCAACGACGGATTTACTGATGATACAAAGTGGAAAACCACCATTTTCAGCCATTTGATTGAGAATCCTACTTTCAAGGAGAGATTCATGAACAAATATTTGATCCATCTTTCTACTACATTTAAGTTTGAGAATGTTGAGGCTAAGTGGGATAGCATTGTGGCTTTGGTGGATAAAGAGTATTGCGCATTCTCCGGCAAATCGGTTTCTGATTATGCGACTGGTTCAGATATGTTGAAGTTCGCTAAGCAACGTCCTGATTACATCTACAGCCATTTGAAGAAGTTGGCAGCAGCCGAGGGTTATGTCAATTTGAATGTGAAGTCATCCAGCAGTGACGCACATATTATGATGAACGACGAGTTGTTGCCTGCCGCAACGATGTCTACGAAGTATTTCGTGAATAAGCAAGTGAAGTTGGAGGCGGTTGCTCCTGCGGGTTATAGATTCTTGGGTTGGAAATCCGGAGAGGACAAGGTCGTAAGCGATGAACCCACACAAACGCCAGCAGCCGTTGATACCGCAAATTTGAAATATACCAATACAAGAGAGTGGAAATATTTCACCTCAGAGGAGGGTATTTCTGGTAAGGAATGGCGCAAATTAGACGCTGGATTCGATGATTCTGATTGGCAAGTCGGTTCCGGTAAGATGGGATACAACGATAAGGACAACTCATCTTACAACACGGTGATCGAGAGCGGCGAAAAGGGAGCACACTTTGCTACCGTTTACTTCAGAAGTACATTCCAAATCAAGGATCTATCCAATGTGAAGGCAATTGTCGCTCGTATCACATTTGACGATGGATACGCTTTGTATGTCAATGGAACTAAGCTCCATACCGGTAACTTGACAGATACCGATCCTCAAGCCTTTATCGGTTCATATGCCAATGACTCAGTCGTTAGAGTCATCATTCCAAAGGAGAATTTGATTGAGGGAACCAACCTCTTCGCTGTCGAGGTTCACCAACACGAGAAGAAAAGTTCAGATGTTACCTTCCTCTTTGAGGAGTCTATCGTGAACGAGGAAACTGCTTCTTCCACTGTCGTTCCTGGTGAGTACCTAAGCACGAATCCAATCCTTGTCACCAAGGTGGGCGGCGATATGATTTTGAAGGCAGTATTTGAGAAGATGGATGATTGCGTTATCCCTGACCTTATCTTGAATGAGATCTGTTCCGCTAATAATTCAGAGGGAGGTACTTCCGATGATTACGGCAACTACCCAGACTGGTTCGAGGTTTACAACGCATCTTCCGATACAATTAACCTTGCTGGTATGTATTTGACAGATAAGGCAGGTAAGCCAACTAAATACATGATTCCTTACGGATACAAGGAGACAAAGGTCGCACCTCACGGAAGATTGGTTTTCTGGGCGGATGGAATGCCTTACCTTGGACCATTGCACGTAGGCTTCAAGTTGGAGAATATAGACAACGCCTACCTAGGTTTGAATTCGCTTTGTGGCGAGGATATCAATACCATCGACGATGTGAACTATATGGAGTTGGCTAGCAATAAATCATATGGTCATGATGCCGACGGCTCAGGCAATTGGATTGTCTTTGGTGACTGTGACAATGGTAAGGTTTATCTTCCTACTCCAGGAACCGCCAATAGCTCACATATCTGTAATTCCAACGAGTGCTTCTTGACTGAGGTGGAGGATGAGTTGGCAGAGGAGGAGATTACGACATCCTTCATTGTATATCCAGTTCCAACTCATGATGTGGTAAATATCCAAGTGAAGAATGTGGAGTCAATTGATCTATTCATCTATGACAACCTTGGTCGTCTCTTGAAAGTTTATGATAAGTTGAACGCTACAACAAGCGTGGATTTGGAAGCTTACCCTACAGGAGTTTACCACTTCGAGATCATAGCCAATGGCGAGGCATACAAGCAAACCGTCATCAAGGAATAAACTCATTTTTCATAACAATATGTAGTTGGGGCGTTCTTCGGGACGCCCTTTCTTTTTTTTGTGTTTCAGTACATAACTAATCTGATGGAAAGCAAATTTTCGGACTCCATATGATAAGGATTTATAAATTGGGGGACGCTAACTTTGTAATGTGGTGAAAATGAGTTATCTTTGAGCCATTAATGAGCCTATTTTAAAGTTTCTATATATATGTCGTTGCGAAAGAACATGGGCCAATTTGGGGTGGCCCTACTATGTAGTGTTTTTCCGTTTCATGCAATCCATGCCGGGGATTGTAAGGAACACTTGGTCATGACTGATCCAGTTACCATGACCGCTACCGTGAATATGGATCCCTATAATCGTAAGGATAATAATGATGTTTCATTGTGGAATCGTGAGAAGGAGGTTTATATGGAACAAAGTACCCAAGGAAGTCAACTCTTTGAGCATGTTCCGGAGGGGACCTACATCTTTACTTATAAAGGAGCGCAATGTAGCGTGGATGTGAAGTTAGAGGTCTATATCAAGGCATTGGAAGATCGTATCACCATCGCTTTGCCCTGTGAGGACGAGCCCTTTTCTCCTGTCTCTTTTGATGTGATCTCTAATGATATTTATACTTGTAAATATGCCATAAGGGATCTTCCTGTCAGTGAGGGAAATGTAACGGTGGAATTGGTCGATGCACCCTATTTTGTCCATGCCGCTGGTGCCCAGGTCTTTGTGGAATGTCCATTTGATACGGCGCCCGGTGATTATGCCTTTACCTATAAGTTAAAGGATCAGTTGGGTCGATATTCCAATGAAACGAAAGGGTATATTACTTTGACCCATACTTGTCCGGAAAAACCGCTTCCTAAGAAGGGGTTTGAAATTGCTCAATTGGATGTTCCAGAATTAATTACTCCGAATGGAGATGGGGTGAATGATGAGTGGGTGATTCCAGGTCTTGATACATTGGGAAGATTTAAGATAGAATTATATGACCGAATAGGAAAGATGATATGGTCTTCGGATGATATTATGCAACCATGGGATGGTACCCGCGATGGCCATCCGCTCCCTTCCCAGGATTATTGGTACATCGTTTATTTGTTTGATGCGGATGCCACTTTCAAAGGACACATTACTTTGATAAGATGATAATCTTGCTAACTTTGTCCTAAAATTTGGTAGGATGGAGAAAGAATGGCAAGTTCGTACAAGATTGCTTTTGGGCGATTCTGCGGTGAATTCGCTTGAAAAGATGCATGTCTTGGTGGTTGGCGTCGGCGGCGTGGGTGCCTATGCGGCGGAGATGATCGTCCGTGGCGGCGTGGGGGAACTCACGATAGTGGATGCGGATCAGGTCAATGAGAGTAACATCAATCGTCAATTAGTGGCTTTGCGCTCCACTTTGGGAATGGATAAAACCGAGGTGCTGGCGCAACGACTGATGGATATCAATCCCGAATTGAATCTTCATATCCATACCTGTTTTTTGAAAGATGAATTGATACCTGAATTGTTGGATAGTGCCCATTATGATTTTGTGGTAGATGCCATAGATACCCTTAGTCCTAAAGTCCATTTGATCCAAAACACGATGGAAAGGCAAATTCCGCTCATCTCCTCCATGGGAGCTGGCGCTAAGAGCGATATCACCAAAATCCAAATTGCGGATATCTCCAAATCTTATAATTGCACTTTGGCGAAAGCGGTCCGTAAACGGTTGGGAAAGTTAGGCATACGGAAGGGTTTCAAGGTGGTATTTAGTTCCGAATTGCCCGATGAAAAGGCAGTTATGATGGTGGAGGAGATGAATAAAGTCTCTACCGTGGGAACCATATCCTATATGCCAGCTACCTTCGGAAATTTTATTGCTTGCCATGTGCTTAGGACATTGGCCAACTATCAAAATGAGACGGATATTTCCGGTGGGAAGGAGTGATTGTCCGTCTGAAATCGTATATTTGCATAAAACATAATTATTATATACCACAATGGGAATGACAGAGTTATTTACCGCCGTTAGAAACGCCTCCCGTACTTTGAACGGATTGGGCGATAAAAAGATCAACGAAGTGTTGTTGGCGGTGGCCGATGAGGCGGAAAAGCAGACGGATTTTATTTTATCTGAGAATCAGAAGGATTTGGATAAAATGGATCGTTCCAATCCGATGTACGACCGTTTGTTGTTGACTAAAGAGCGTATCGCAGGTATTGCGGCCGATATCAGAAATGTGGCTAATTTGCCCTCCCCATTGGGTAAGGTTTTGAAAGATATTGAGCGTCCGAATGGATTGGTTTTGAAGCGCATCAGCGTTCCTTTTGGTGTGATTGGTGTGATCTACGAGGCTCGTCCGAATGTGAGCTTTGATGTCTTCTCCATCTGTTTCAAATCTGGAAACGCCTGCGTTTTGAAGGGTGGAACGGATGCTTATAACTCCAACAAGGCGATTGTCGACACCATCCATTCCGTATTGCGTAAGCAAGGTGTCATGGAGGATGTTGTGGCTTTGTTGCCTGCGGGTCGTGAATCCACCGCTGATTTGCTTAATGCGGTTGGTTATGTTGATATGATAATCCCAAGAGGAAGTGCCGGATTGATTAACTATGTACGTCAAAATGCCCATATCCCTGTTATCGAGACTGGTGCGGGTGTTTGCCACGTTTATATCGATGAAACCGGTGATATGAAGATTGGTGCGGACGCTGTTTTCAATGCGAAAACGCGTCGTCCAAGCGTTTGTAACTCTTTGGATTGTTTGATCATCAATGAGAAGCGTTTATCAGATCTTCCAGCCATTTGTGAGCAATTGGCTACCAAAAATGTAAAGATCTATGCGGATGAACGTTCTTATGCGGCTCTTGAAGGCAAGTATCCATTCTTGGAACATGCGACTGCCGATTCTTTCGGTATGGAGTTCTTGGATTATAAGATGTCCATCAAGACAGTTTGCGATTTGGAGGCTGCGTTAGAACACATTGCACTATATAGTTCAAAGCATAGTGAGGCGATTATCAGTAATGATGAGGCACACATCAAACAATTTGATTTGATGGTGGATGCGGCTTGTGTCTATACCAATACTTCAACCGCTTGGACTGATGGCGCACAATTCGGATTGGGTGCTGAGATCGGTATCTCTACCCAAAAGATGCACGCACGTGGCCCTATGGCATTGGAGGAGTTGACTACTTACAAGTGGATCATTAAGGGTAACGGTCAGGTGAGAGGATAATTCACAGTGATAATATTCTGATTAAGAGGGGCTCAAGCCCCTCTTTTATTTGTTTGTGTATATGGTGCCATTCTTAAAACTTGTTGCTGACGATCTCAAGGCGAAGTACAATGATTTGTCCCAGTTGACCATTGTTTTCCCTAATAACCGCGCACGTCTTTTTTTCAATAATTTCTTGGTGGGAAATGCGGAACAACCGATTTGGTCACCATCGTATACCACTATTCAGGATTTGTTCGCCAATTCTTCCTCTTTGCAAGTGGCGGATGACATCAAATTGATCTGTGAACTTTACCGTGTATATGTCAAACATATTGATTGGCGTAAATTAGAGGTCGAACCTGAGGCCATGGATGATTTCTACTTCTGGGGTGAGGTGCTACTGCGTGATTTCGAGGATGTCGATAATAATTTGGTGGATGCGGAGCAATTGTTTCGTAATATCACGGAATTGACGGCATTGGAAGATGATGTCGTTGCTATTCTCACGGAGGAACAAAAGGAGGCGTTGCGTCATTTTTTCGCCCATTTCTCCGAGAAAAATGACTCTATTATAAAAAGAAAATTTGCCGCTTTATGGAATGCTTTATGGCCTATTTATTGCGAATATCGAGATAATTTGACCAATCAAGGCATCGCATATGGTGGTATGTTGCATCGTAGTGTAGCGGAGAATATTGATATAAACCTTTTCCCATCCGAGAAGTATGTTTTTGTGGGATTCAATGTTTTGAATCAGTCTGAGGTGACCTTGTTTAAACACTTAGATAAGGCAGGAAAAGCTCTATTCTATTGGGATGCCGACGAGTTTTATATGAATATGCCTAATATTCAACATGAGGCGGCCACTTTTATGCGACAAAACTTGGAGAATTTCAAGAATTCATTGGATAAGAGCGATTTGAATGAGTTTAACACAACTCCCAAAGAGTTTACCATTATTAGCTCTTCTACCAATAATGCGCAGGCTAAATATCTAAGCTCCTATTTGCAAAAGCGCAAAACATTGGGAGATAAGGACTCGGATACTGCGGTTGTCTTATGTGATGAAACGCTACTGTTATCGACATTACATGCTGTGCCCGATTGTGTGGAGGCATTGAATATCACCATGGGTCTTCCTCTCATCCAAACGCCTGTATATGCGCTTGTCAAGGCGTTGTTGGATATGAGATCATTCATTGACATGTTGGGTCCACGTTCCACTTCAATTCCGTTGCGGTATGTTAAAGATGCCTTGAGTAATCCATATGTACAGATTGCCTTCGATGGAGCTCCGGAATTGTTCGATGAAATCGCCCAAAATAATATATATTTCCCTAAGGTGGAAATGTTGGTAGGACAGAGCTCAGATCTAGCTATCTTGTTTTCATTCTTGAAGTCCAACCAGGAAAATACACTCACTTTGTTAACATGGTTGGTGGATGTCATCAAGAAGGTGGCCACCTTCTATCAAAAAGATAATGACCATTCAGATCATTCGGCTAATTCGCTTTATGATCCCTTATACAAGGAGGCGCTCTATCGAACTTACACGATATTGAATCGTGTTATTTCTTTGGTGAAATCGAAGGATTTAGAGGTAACTGTTCAGACAATATGTAAGTTGTTGGATCGAATGTTGTCAGCCGCCTCTGTCCCTTTCTCCGGAGAGCCGGTGAAGGGTATGCAGATTATGGGATTCTTGGAAACCCGTAACTTGGACTTTAAGAATGTGATTATGTTGTCCGTCAATGAGGGGGTGTTGCCAAAGGGTAGCGGAGATTCCTCGTTCATTCCGTACAGCCTTCGTAAGGGATTCGGTATGACCACCCTAGATCAGAAAAACTCGCTTTATGCCTATTATTTCTATCGACTACTCCAAAGGGTTGAGAATGCTACCTTCTTGTATAGTTCCGCGACATCGGGTGGTTCGAAAGGTCAAATGAGCCGTTTTTTGATGCAATTGATGGTGGAGACACAAGGGAATGTGAAATTACATATGCGTGACTTGAGGTCTGAAATCCAAGTCTATACACCTCCTACTTTCGAAGTGGAAAAGACACAGGAAATGGTGGATATACTCTTGAAGATTTATGACAAGAATCATGGTGGGAAATCGCTGCTTTCTCCATCTATGTTGAATAAATACATCAACTGTCCGCTTCAGTTTTATTTCTCCTATGTGATGGGGTTAAAAGAACCGGAGGAATTGGATGATACGATTGATCAAAGAATATTCGGTTTGATTTTTCACAAGGTGTTTGAAAATATCTATGCGGATTATATGAATAGAGTGGTTGAGCCACATGTCATCAAGGAGTGGCTCGAACCATCGAATGAACCGATGTTGGAGAAATATGTGGATGATGCCTTCCGAAGTGAATATTTCCATGACAATTCCATTCAGTATACGGGACAGCAGTTGTTGTTGAAGATGACTATTCTCTCTTATGTGAGAAATGGTCTCATTATGGATATGAAACTTGCTCCGTTTACCATCGTGGGACGTGAGAAGGAGGAACGATTCGCTATCGAGGTGGATGGTATGAGTTTTGATTTAGGTGGTTATATTGATCGTCTTCAACGTGTAGGTAATACCTATCAAATCATTGATTATAAAACAGGTGCTTTGCCTAAAAACTTCGTTTTCTCCGATGGATTTTCCCAATTATTCAATCCAACCGATTCCAATAGAAAATATTGGGGATATGCGATGCAGGTTTGGATTTACTCTTATATCTGTCATAAAGAGACTGGAGATCCTGCCGTTCCATATTTGATGTTCGTCCGCAGTAAAGATGGACTGCGTCCTTCTAGCAATTCAAAGGATCTGTTGGAGTTGAATAGTGGAAATTCCGGAGAAATATGCGGTGAAATCGAAGAAAATCTGATTACGCTTATTAGAGAAATTTTCTCCAAAGAGCAGCCATTTAAACGTAGTAGCAACGCCCATAGTTGTAGTTTTTGTTCCTTTATAGAGATTTGCCAGGGAAAGAAAAGTTCCTGATTAGAGGAGGCGAAATAGTTGCGCCGGGTTCAAATATTCAAGCAACACTACCCATGCCGCTCCGTAGACGAATCCCGCCATCAGTTGTTCGGATGTGTGGCGGTTCAGATACATTCTGGCGCATCCGACGATTCCTGTGATGAACAACAGAATGCAAACTGTTTTGCTGACGTTGCTGTAGGTGCAATAACCTGCGACGATGACGGATCCGACCCATAAGCCCATGCTGGAAGCGTGTCCGCTGATTCTCCAATATCTGGAAATGATGGATTCCGTCGCCACTACGACAGCCACACTGATTGTCATATTCACCAGCCAGAGAGGCATGGCGGTCCTAAATAGCATATAGGAGCTGCAGAGGTAACAAAAAGCGATGCAAAGATATGGAGCGACCCGTTCCTCTTTGCGTGGCAAGTGAAGGTCTGATATCGCTTTCATCACTTTTAGCAAAATGAATGATACGCATGGTAACGCGATGCCAAAGATGAAGATCGTCAGTTGAGCTGCCTTGATATATGGAGTGGGATAGTATTTGAAAATCTCCATATTAAAAAGCATATAGGTAGTATAAACCGGAATCAACAGTGGGAAGAAGATAAAAGAGATGATTTTGGCGATCCATCGGGTATTCTTTCTCTTCCGCTTCATTTCTGCACGCTCATCAATGGTTGTGTTATCCGCTGATTCGGTGAGTTGAGTTTCTATTTTGTTATCGTTGTCTTGGATCTCCATATCATACATTGTTTATTACAACTCCTTTCTTAATCTCGCGACAGGGTAATTCAGTTGCTCGCGATACTTCGCGACTGTTCTGCGTGCGATCGGGAATCCCTTTTCTATGAGAATTTCCATCAGACGGTCGTCCGTCAATGGATTCTTCTTGTCCTCGTTTTTGATGCACTCCTCCAAGACGGTTTTGATGCCTTGTGTGGCGATTACTTCTCCATCGTTGGTCTGCAAAGCGTCGGTGAATAGGAACTTAACGGGGAAAATGCCGAATTCAGTCTGTATATATTTACTGTTGCTTACACGAGAGATCGTAGAGACGTCATAGCCAGTTTTGTCGGCAATATCTTTAAGGATAAGTGGTTTTAGTTTGGTCTCATCGCCAGTCATGAAATACTCTTTTTGGGCCTCTACCAATGCATATATGACGCTGTTTAAGGTGTCGTGCCTTTGCTTGATAGC
This sequence comes from Paludibacteraceae bacterium, assembly GCA_024401515.1. Taxonomy (GTDB): domain Bacteria; phylum Bacteroidota; class Bacteroidia; order Bacteroidales; family Paludibacteraceae; genus UBA1181. The sequence continues at coordinate 12,490 of JAKSKY010000070.1, forward strand.
CCCGATGAACCATTTGGCGGAATCGAGTTTTTGCTTTACGAAGAGGGCAGCCTCTTTCATGCTTTTGCTCTGATTGTTCCTATTATTGGTGTATTCATCGAGCATTTCGGCGAAATGCTTGTTGATATTCAGTTCGGGAATGGAGCGTTGATTCAGTGTGATGATTAATTCTCCGTTTTCGTTTTCTATGATGAAATCGGGGATAATCTGCGTGCTGTTGCCACTGATGGAGTTGTCCCAGGAATTTCCTGGTTTGGGATTCAGTTTTACAATTTCTGAAAGTGCCTCCTTGATTTCAGTCTCGGTCAAACCAAGATCTTTGATGATACGGTCATATCTCTTTTGGGAAAGGTCTTGGAAGGATTTTTGAATAATGCGTTTCGCCTTTTCGATTCGAGGCGTCTCCGCTTTCCTTTCCAATTGGAGGAGAAGGCACTCTTCCAATGTGGCGGCCCCTATGCCGGCGGGATCGAATGATTTGATGATTTCGATGGCCTTCTCGACATATATTTCGTGAATGATCTTGCCTGTTTGGAATGAGTAGTCGTCCACCATGGATTCGGCGGATCTTCTCAAATAGCCGTCTTCATCGATGTTTCCGATGACATATTCGGTTACCTCCCTCATCTCCGGTTTGATGGAGCGGAGGCTTAGTTGATTCAGTAGATGCTCTTGAAGTGTCTCTCCGTTTAGGTAGGAGACGCCTTCGCGTTGCGCTTCTTGTCTGGATTGTGCCTCTATGGCGTAGTCCGGCGCATCATCTTCACTGCTATAATCGTTTAGATAATTTGTTTCGTCGAATTCGGGAGACTCATAGTCGTTGTCGGTCTCCCCCTCATCGTTGTCTTCTTTCTCCCTCTTGTCGTTTTCTCCCGATTCCATCGGATTATCGCTGATTTCAAGAGCCGGATTTTCTTCCACCTCTTGCCTAATACGTTCCTCCAACTCAAGCATCGGAATCTCCAACAGCTTGATGGTCTGTATCTGCTGTGGAGAGAGTTTTAATTGCAGTTTCTGCTGCAGCTTTTGTTGTAACATATTAGCTATTCAGTTTTTCACAAATTGATGTGGGGGTGTATAGTATCATACTCCCTTGCTCATTTCGCATTGGGTTGTTTCACGATAATTAGTGATAGCAAAGTTAAAAAAACAATGAATTTTGGGCAAATGAAACCATCGTTTTTCTCCATTTTGAATTAGAATAATCGTTAAAATGGCAGTTAAATCAAGCTATTCCGTCAACTCAATTCTTATCATATTTTTGTCATTATCAGTCTAATATGTTGTTTTTATAGACAAAAGTTAAGTGAAAAAATGAATATGATTTGTATATTCGCGGTATATTCCTTTGTAGGAATTTGGGTTTTATTGTTAAATATTACACTTAGTTTATGAAACGGTTTTTCGTTTATTGGGTGACAGCCTTGATGGCATTAGCCTTTATCTCTTCGTGTGAGGAGGCTCCTCAATTCGCTTCAGATGAGAGTTCTGAGGATATTATCTTTGTAAATGGTGTGAAGTATAAGTTGCGCAATACGGCGCTTACTGTTGATCATGGATTGTATTTCACCGCTAATTTTAATTCCCTCTCTTATAAGGGAGGTGATGATGAATTGACCATCTTTCTTTCGATGGATGACTGTAAATTGAATCATGAGTATGATTTGAGTGACGATGAAGATGGTGGGAAAAAGTATCTTCAGGTCTTCTTCTCGGATGCCGGAAAGGATAGTTATTCCGTAGCTATGATAGGTCCGAATAAGTTGAACATTTTGAAGGCGTCCGGGAAAAATGAGGAACGTAATCTTTCGAAGGCTACCGCGAAAATCGGCAAGGATAAGGAGGGAAGATTCTATTTCGATCTAATTGTCGATGGCGATGGGCTGACAGTCAAGATGGATTGGGATGGTTGGATCGACGATTTGGACGACTAATTATCCATTGAGATAAATGATTTTAGGGAGATGTGGCTTAGGCTGTATCTCCCTTTTTATTTTTACGTCATAAACCTGGATGATAGTTTTTCATCTCTCTCCTAAACGCTTCATGAGGTCTGCCTGTGATTTGATCGACCAATGCCCAAAATTTGGGACCGTGGTTCATCTCCACGGTGTGGCAAAGTTCATGGATTAGCACATAGTCAATGAGGTGTTGAGGTAGGCACATTAGGTAGAGGTTGAGACTGATGTTCTTTTTCCCGTTGCAACTGCCCCATCTTGTTTTGGTGTCGCGGACGGTGCATCCATTGAATTTTAAGCCATATTTTTCCGCCAACTCTTTCAATCGGGTGGGTAATACTTTTTGCGCTTCTTTGCGTAAGGTGCGGACTATTGTGGTTTTTATCAGTTTTTGGACGTTTTCCGACGCGATATCCGCACTTTGTGGGCAAAGGATGGATAAGATACCCTCTTTGAGGGAAACGATGAAATTTAGCCCTTCGTAACGCTTTATTTGAAGTGTGAAGGTGAGACTCTTGAATTCACTCTCTTCATCGTAAGTTGTCGGGGTGTTGTTGGCGTTTCTGATTGCTGATCTTCTCAGCGCATTTTGGATCCAGATCCGTTTGCTTTCCAAAAAATTGAGAGCGTTGGAGAGGGACCCGAATGGCGGAATGACGAGTATGATTTCGCCATTCTTTATTCGAATGGAGATGTGTCTGGCCTTGTTGCTATGTGAAATCGTGACGATTCCTAGACCTTCTACCTCAATTTGGGATGATTCCTTCGCCATAATGGATCATATTTCCTTTTAATTTTGAGACAAAGATAGTTGATAACCAGAGGAATGGGAAATATTTTGAAAAAAAGCGCAAAAAAAGTTTGCAACTTCGATAAAAGTCTCTACCTTTGCAGAGCAAAAGCAAAAACGATGGTGCCATAGCTCAGTTGGTAGAGCAAAGGACTGAAAATCCTTGTGTCCCCGGTTCGATTCCTGGTGGCACCACACAAAAGAAGCTGACTTATTCAAGTCGGCTTTTTTTATTTTGGTGTGGTTGTTAACGAATTATATACTTTGGTAAATGCGAAAGTCGAATAAATTACTCTTCAGCGAGTAGGTAGTTTGTGCTTCTGCCACCACCGTCGGGTCAGAGATCAAATAGTTTGGTCTGATAAGTGATGGTATTGCCAAGATACTTTTCATACATCTCGTCCATTATTAGCCTAAGTTCTTTTACAAACTCTTCGAGACGTTCCTCGTCGTATTTTAGTTCAAAAACATCATCAGCTTGATCATGTCCCTTTTGTCCTAAACGGTATTTCCATACACATATATGAACAATCGTCTCTTTTTTTAACTTAAAAAAGCCAACTCGTTTATTTTCCCAACTCAGTGTGAAACCAACGGTAAATCGATAAAATCTGTCAAGCGATTTTAATTTGTAAATTTTTCTACACGAATCAAAACCACCAAGATTATCGTATTCATTATTAGATATCGTTCCGCTACTATTGTAACACAACATGATGTGACTTGTCAATTCATCATTGCTACAGCCCCTAGGTAAAAGGAAAGCAGGAGTAGAACTGCATACCTGATGCCCCCAATCATACAATTCGTATGTTGTACTCATCATATATGAATTCAAACTGACATTAATAGATACTTCTTTAAAATCATTTCTTGCCATAGTTTGCTTTGTGATGAATTGTGAAAAAGAAAGCCACCCGAAAGGATGGCTTTTCTTTTTAAAAAACGCAAATTAGAACTAAACTACAAATTTATAAGGAAAGCATTTCACAATGCCTCTAAGTGTAATGCAAAAACCGTGCCAAACTTTTCTTGTTTGGATTGGTCCGGGTGAAAATTTTTATTTCACCTCGATTTTCTTGCAGTAAACACCTACAGGATAGTTCGCATCTTGAATCTTAGATGCATCTGCTTTGTCGAAATACTTCATCACTTG
>JAKSKY010000071.1 GCA_024401515.1 Paludibacteraceae bacterium
AGGGTTAATAATTAAAAGAAGAGGCGGCCGTGTTGGTCGCCTTTCTTGTTGTTGTTTGTTATAACGATATAACTATATATTGATATAATTATATATCAATATAATGCTATAGTGATATATCGTCGAGGTTCTTGTTATTAACAAACTTCTCCGCAATGGAGAAAAAAAAGTAGAGAAGGAGGGGGATCCATCTCTACTTAATATGCTTAGCCATGTAATATTACTTAATCGGCTTCGCCGAACTTCATCGACACTATCGATTTCGTTTCTTAACTCTTAACTCTTAACTCTTAACTCTTAACTCTTAACTCTTAAATTATCACGCCTTTCTCAAAATCTCTTGCCAAGTCTCTTCGCCCATTTTTGAGCCGATCACTTGTACGATATTTCCGCTGACCAAGGAGCCTATGTTTCCGCATCTTTGCATACCGTAGCCCTTGTGGAGGCCGTAGAGGAATCCTGCGGCGAAGAGGTCTCCAGCCGCTGTGGTGTCTATCGCTTTTACGTTTGGAAGTGGTTCGATACTATATTTTTCACCTTTCTTTTTTACGAGAGATCCCTTTTTCCCTAGTTTCACGACTGCGATTTCGCACATTTCGGCGATGTAGTCCAAGGCTGATTCAGGGTCCGTTTGGGCGAAAGCTTTCGCCTCCTCTTCGTTGGCGAAGACGATGTCCACATACTCTTTTACTACGCGTCGAAGGAACTCCAGGTTCTCTTCCACCACGTTGTAGCTGGCAAGATCCAATGAGATTTTTGCGCCTGCTGCCTTGGCCATCTTCATGGCGGCCTCAATCATGGTGGTGTTTTGCACTAAATATCCTTCAATGTGGCAGAGGTCCACTCCCTCGAACCATTCTTTATTGAAGTCGTTCTCTGTTAATGTGCTGGCTGCACCCAAGCAGGTGGCCATGGTGCGTTCGCTGTCTGGAGAGACCAATGATACGCATACGCCGGTTGGTAACTCGCTTTTGACCAAATGGGTGATGACCCCATGTTTCTCCATGTCCGATTGGAAGAAAGTTCCTGTCTCGTCTTCTCCTGTTTTGCCGATGAAGTGGCAAGGTACGCCCATAGCCGCTAGTCCGGAAATTGTGTTCGATGCGGAGCCTCCTGTAACGAAATGTTTCTCCCCGTCTTTGATTCCTTCTTGTATTTTGAGTGATAAATCGTTGTCTACCAATTGCATACTACCTCTAGGTAAGGATAGTTGTTCCAATAGATCGTCGGATGGCAATACTGACAACACATCTACCAATGCGTTTCCTAATCCTACTGTAACCATAATTTTATCGTTTTTGTGAATTTTATATGCAAATATATTTTTTTATTTCGAAAAAACAACTTAAATTTGCACCGCAATTGGGACAGAAACCCGGTGCGGAACATTCTTCCTTAGCTCAGTCGGTTAGAGCACCTGACTGTTAATCAGGGGGTCCTTGGTTCAAGTCCAAGAGGGAGAGCGGAAAGAGAGTCAGAAATGGCTCTCTTTTTTTTGTTTTTTCGGGGAAATCTATTTGAGTAGTTCTTCATTGACTTATGTCTTGTTGATAAATTTTAATCTCTTCATTCATAATTTATAAGATAGGAAAGATCGGCTCATTGATTTATGTCCTTCAAAATTCTACTTTTTTTACTATATATTTGCCTATGTACTTTAACTGATATAAAACCCAATAAAATGGCTGAATTTGTTCATTTGCACGTCCACTCGCACTACTCCATGCTCGATGGCATGAGTAAGGTGCCCGACTTGGTGGATAAATGTATGAAAAATGGAATGCATGCGATGGCCCTGACCGACCACGGATGTATGTTCGGTATCAAGGACCTGTGTGACTATGCTGGTAAGGTGAACGGCGCTCCCAAGAAAAAAATCAAGGAGTGCAAGGAGGATATCGAGAAGACAAATGATGAGGCCAAGATCGCGGAACTGAAGGAGAAACTCGCTAAATTGGAAGCTGAGGCAGCCTCCTTTATTCCTTTCAAGCCTATTATTGGTATAGAGGCTTACTGCGCACGCCGTACCATGGGCGATAAAGATAAAGACTATAAAGAGATTGATCCTGAGACCGGCAAGGAATTCATTCCAGACCGTAATGGATGGCACCTTATACTATTAGCCAAAAACAAGAAGGGCTACCTTAACCTTTGCAAGTTGGCCTCTCAAGCCTATGTGGATGGTTTTTATGGAAAGCCACGTATTGATAAGATCATACTTGAGAAATATCACGAGGGTCTTATCGTATGTTCCGCTTGTTTGGGAGGTGAAATTCCTCAGAAAATCATGGGTGGCGATCTCAAAGCGGCCGAGGAGGCCATCATGTGGTATAAGAATATTTTTGGAGAAGATTACTATATTGAGCTTCAACGACATAAAACTGATAAGCCCAACGCATCGTATGATACCTTTGAGCGTCAGGAACAGGTGAACCCTATATTGGTGGAGTTGGCTAGGAAATGTGGCGTCAAGATTATTTGTACCAACGACGTCCATTTTGTGGAGGAGAATCATGGCGAGGCGCATGAGCGTCTTGTGTGCCTTTCTACAGGTGCCGACTATGACGATCCTAAACGTGCCATGATGTACACCAAACAGGAGTGGTTGAAAACGCCTGACGAGATGGCTGCGATTTTCCCCGACTATCCGGAGGCCTTATCGAATACTTTGGAGATTGCCGACAAGGTGGAGGTCTACTCAATTGATTCTGGACCGATCATGCCTAAATATGATATTCCTGAGGAGTTCGGAACGGAGGAGCAGTACCGCCAGCGATTCACGCCAGAGGATATCTACAACGAGTTTACAAGGAACGAGAAGGGCGAGGAGGTACTCAGTAAGGAGGATGCTGATAAGAAGATCGACCGTCTAGGCGGTATAGAGAAACTATATCGTATCAAGTTGGAGGCAGACTACCTCAACAAGCTTGCTTGGGAGGGAGCCGCAATGCGATATGGAGCCAAGCTGACTTGGAACGCCGAAACCAACCAGTATGATGTGGATTTGGAACAGAAGGCGAAGGATCAGATCATATTTGAGCTCTATATCATGAAAACCATGGGATTCCCTGGTTACTTCTTGATTGTGCAGGATTACATTCGCGCGGCCCGTGAAGAGTTGGGTATGTTTGTGGGACCAGGTCGTGGATCCGCTGCCGGTTCTGTGGTGGCATATTGCTTGAAAATCACGGATATAGACCCTCTTACATACGACCTTCTGTTTGAGAGATTCCTTAACCCGGACCGTATCTCACTCCCCGATATTGATGTGGACTTCGAGGATACGGGAAAAATCATAGAGTGGGTAACTAAGAAATATGGAGCCGAGAAGGTGGCGCGTATCATTACGTATGGTACCATGGCTACCAAATCCGCGCTTGCCGATGTGGCGCGTGTGCAGAAGGTTCCTTTGGATGAGGTGAATCGTCTTAAGAAGTTGGTGCCTGATAAATTCGATGATTTCATAGACCCTGAAACGGGCAAGACATTTGGATCTTCCGGTAAGAAACCGCCTAAGGTGAAACTTAAGAACTGTTTCAAATATGTACCGGAGCTTAAGGAGGCGAGATACTCCACCGACCGTAATATCTCCACCATGTGTGAGTATGCCGAGCAATTGGAGGATACCAACCGACAGATTGGTATTCACGCTTGTGGTGTGATTATCGGTGCCGACGATTTGACCAACTTTGCCCCGATGTGTGTGGTTAAGGATAAGGAGACGGATCGTGATGTGCTCGTGACGCAGTATGATGGACACGTCATCGAAAGTGTCGGTCTGATCAAGATGGACTTTTTGGGTCTTATTACCCTGACATTGATTAAGACCACCATACAGAATGTGAAGAAATCCAAGGGTATCGATGTCGATATTGACCATATTCCTTTGGATGACGAACTTACCTATCAACTCTTTGGAGAGGGTCGTACGATTGGTGTGTTCCAATTTGAGTCGCCTGGTATGCAGAAATACCTACGTGAACTGAAGCCTTCCGTCATCACAGACCTTATCGCGATGAACGCGCTTTATCGTCCGGGACCGATCGGTTATATCCCTAACTTTATTAACCGTAAGCATGGTCGTGAGGAGATCAAGTATGACCTTCCTATCATGGAGAAATATCTTGGCGACTCTTATGGTGTGACCGTTTACCAGGAGCAGGTAATGCTCTTGTCTCGTCTGCTTGCGGGATTCACCCGTGGCCAGTCAGACTCATTGCGTAAGGCGATGGGTAAGAAGATTTTCAAAATGCTGGAGGAGCTGAAACCGAAGTTCATTGATGGAGCTATGAAGAACCCGAATATCCGTGACGGATTGACGGAGGAGATGAGCGACGATAAGCTTCGTGAGACCCTTGAGAAAATTTGGAAGGACTGGGAGGCGTTCGCTTCCTATGCATTTAATAAGAGCCACGCCGCATGTTACGCTTGGGTGGCCTACCAGACAGGATATTTGAAGGCACACTATCCTGCGGAGTATTTGGCGGCCAACTTGACCATCAGTAAGGATACCATTACCGAGGTCCAGAAATTCATGGAGGAGTGTAAAGCCATGAAGATCAAGGTGAAAGGTCCTGATGTGAACGAGTCTGAATTGAACTTTACCGTAAATAAGGCGGGTGAGATCCGTTTCGGTTTGGGCGGTGTCAAGGGAGTAGGCGAGGGCGCCGTTTTGGCGATTGTGGCGGAACGGGAGAAGAATGGTCCGTATACCTCCATCTTTGATTTTGTGGAGCGTGTGGATTTGAAGGCTTGCAACCGTAAGACAATAGAAGGTTTGGCGCTTTCAGGCGCATTTGACTGCTTCCCTGATGTGACGCGTGAACAGATCATGGCGACCAATGATAAGGGAAGAATGGGTTCGGATATCTTGTGCCAATATGGTAACCAGTGTAAAGCAGCTGCTCAGAGTAGCATGCAGTCTTTGTTCGGTGGAGATGTGGGTATCAAACCACAGCAGCCGGTCTTGCCGAGAGCGGAGTCTTGGTCCGACCTTTATCGTTTGGGAAAGGAGAAAGAATTGGTAGGAGTCTATCTTTCTGCCCATCCGCTTGATGCATATTATGTATATTTGAATTATATTTGCAATGTGAGGATGCAGGATTTGGAGAATGAGGCCGAATTTGGTCCGCTTCATTTGGATCAGGACTTGACCATGGGCGGTATCATCACGGAGGCGGTTTCTTCCATGTCCAAACGAGGAAATCCTTGCCGTTTCATTACGGTGGAGGATTATTCCGGATCCCATCGTTTCGCCCTGTTCCGCTCAGAGGACATGGTGAAGTTCGCTCCTTACGAGAAGGGTATGATGGTTTCGCTCACAGGACGTTATTCCAAGAGAAGGTATGGCGATCAAATAGATTTTAATTTGGGTTTGGTGAAACCGTTGGCGGAAGAGAGTACGGATTTCTCCGGTAATTTGTCCATCCGAATCAAGGAGGAGAATATCACCGATGGATTCTACACTGACTTTATGTCACTGTTGGCCGATGCGAAGCCTGGCAATGTCACAATCAGCCTTTCTGTCATAGAGCAAACCTCCGGTATTCCGGTCAATGTGATCTCCCGCTCCCGTAAGATCGGACTCACGCAGTCGATGATGACCTTCTTGGAGCAGATGCAGTCCGACGATATCTTGCAACTATCCGTGTCATAGTTTTGGCTTTGGCACAACTTTTGAATTATGAATGATAGAAACTTTTAATTTTTACAGATATGATTACCATTACTGATGCTAATTATGAAGAGATGGTGCAGACTGACAAGCTGCTAGTGTTGGATTTCGGTGCGACTTGGTGTATGCCTTGTAAGACCGTTGCCGCTATTTTGACCGAATTGTCAGAAACCTATGCCGAAAGCGCCGTTATCGGTAAAGTGGATGTCGATGACAACCCTGATTTGGTGGCGAAGTACGGTATTCGTAATGTACCAACCATTTTCTTGGTGCGTAACGGAGAAATCGTTGACAAAATGGTAGGCGGTTGCCCTAAGACAGAGATCGTCGCTAAGATTGAGGCTAATATTAACAAGTAATAGTTCCGACTCATGGAGGATAAGAAAGTAATATTATATATCGTAATTTTTGTTGGCTACTTTCTTTACTCTTTGGTGAAAGATTCCAAACAAGAAAAAAAGAATAAGGCGGCCAAGAAGAATCGTGTGAATCTCCCTTCCCAAAAATCAGAGGAGGTTCTTCCGATATCACACAGTTCCAGTTCTGAGGACTCTTCTATAACTGATTTGTTGGAGCGATTGAAAAGGGAGGCCGAACAAACTCAAGCAGTGATGCCTCAGCCGAAAGAAACGGTTGTTGTCCCTGTGGAAGTTCCTCATGTCCAACATGATACTGCACATCAACATCCGGAGATGTCGCACCATCATAAGGAGGCCAAACCCGCTTATTCACCGAAGAAACCAAAGAACCATACGGAGAATTCCTCACCATTCCTTTCGGTAGAGGACGCTCTTTTCACCGATAAGATTCAGGCGGTGACGTTGGAGGGTTTTGAACAGACCAATGAGAAGGCAACTCGTAATGATGTCGCCAAAGAGTACCCATTGCGTAGTGTGGAGGATGCGAAGAGGGCGTTCGTCTATGCTGAAATTTGGAATAGAAAATATTGCTAAGATATGGCAAAAAAACGTTTGGTAGTTCTGACAGGAGCCGGCATTAGCGCGGAGAGTGGTATTCCTACTTTCCGTGACTCCGATGGTTTGTGGAATAATTATTCTGTGGAGGATGTCGCCACACCGGAAGGATTTATACGCAATCCTGAACTCGTATTGGATTTTTACAATGACATGCGAAAGGATTTGCCAAACCACCTGCCTAATTATGGTCACATTGGTCTGAAAGAGTTGGAGGAGGATTTTGATGTGCGGATCATCACGCAGAATGTGGATGATTTGCATGAACGTGTCGGTAGTTCCCATATCATTCACCTTCATGGTGAGTTGACCAAGGGATGCTCCTCCAAGGATATGAACCAGTGTGTCATTGATTTGAATGACCAAGATATTCACATAGGAGACAAAGCCAGTGATGGCAGTCAATTGCGTCCCTTCATCGTGTGGTTCGGTGAGGGAGTCCCTATGATAGAGCCTGCGATTGAGTGGGTGGAGCAGGCCGATATTTTCTTGATTATCGGAACCTCTTTGGTGGTCTATCCCGCTGCGGGATTGGTTCATTATCTACGTCCAAACGTCCCTGTCTATGTAATTGATCCTAAACCTATTCAAGTGCCTTCCACCGCTAGATTTAACATGATCCAGAAGGGTGCCTCTGAAGGCATGAAGGATTTTGTGGCATTGATGAGGAAGTAGTAACTCTTGATTGGCGTGTTCCTCTTGAATCTTCCTCTATTTTGTTAGTTTTTGATTGAAAAGGTTTGTCCCTTTTGCTTAATTGCCTAATTTTTTAGGGTGAATGTGGTTTTTGTTCTAAAAAAATGTTAAATTTGCCCCAAATATGTTTATGCAAAATATAAAATAAAACATAAAAAAATGGCAAAATCATTTAATTCGTATCTTGCGAAGTTCCTTCTTAGCGTCGCTGGTTCGATTCAGAAGAAGAAACTTGTGAAGGCTTCTCAAGACTGTAAAAAGTCGCAAGCAGAAACATTGAGAGCAATTTTGACTTATGCGAAGGATTCCGTTTACGGTAAGGAGCATAATTTCGCTCAAATCCTTGAGGCTACATCCGACGATGCTTTGTTTGAGGCATATCGTCAAAATGTGAAAGCGAATGATTACGAGGATTTCCGTCCATACGTCGAGAGACATAAGAATGGAGAGGCGGATGTCCTATTTCCAGGCAAACCAAAGATGTACGCAACTACATCAGGTACTACCAGCGAACCTAAGTGGATTCCTATCACCAACGAATACTACGCCAATATCTACTCAAAGATGACCAAGGTATGGCTCTACTCATTCATTGAGAACCGACCTGACGTGTTCAACGGAAAGATTGTCTCTATCGTAGGTAAGGCTATCGAAGGAGAGGCTCCAGATGGAACGCTATATGGTTCTGTGTCTGGTGTGACTCAAAGAGACTGTCCAGGATTCGTAAAGAAACTATATACTGCTCCTGCGGATGTCTTCACTATCGCAGATTACAAAGCTCGTTACTACTGCATCATGCGTTTTGGTATTGAGCAGGATGTTACACTTGTTGTAACAGCCAATCCTTCCACTATCGTTGAGATGCAGAACAACGTAAATGAGTTCTTCGATGAGTACTGCAATGATATCGAGAATGGTACAATCAGCAAGAATATCAATATCTCTGACGAACTTCGCCAAAAGATGTTGGCTGAGAAGAATATCCAACCTAATCCTAAGCGTGCCGCTGAATTGCGTGCTTTGAAGGAGAAATATGGAACAGTGCTTCCTAAGCACTACTGGCCAAACTTGCAAATCTTGAATACTTGGAAGTGTGGTAATACCCGTATGTATCTTGATAAGTTCAAGAACTCATTCCCTGATCACTGCTTGCACCAAGAGTTCAGCTACTTCTCGTCAGAGTGCCGTGCCGGACTTGTGATGCCAGAGACAAAGGATACAAACGGTACTGTTGTATTCCCTCACATGCACTATTTCGAGTTTGTGGAGGAGCACGATATTGATAGCGAGAATCCTAGATTCTATCAACTTCACGAGTTGGAGATGGGTAAGAAATATTGTCCATACGTTACCACTTGGGCAGGTCTTTACCGTTACACTATGAGCGACTTGCTTGAGGTGGATGGCAAATTCAACTCAATTCCTACCATCCACATGATCCAAAAGATCAATGGTATTGTGACTATGACAGGAGAGAAGCTTCACGAACGTCAGTTCATCACTGCGGTTGAGGAGGCCTCTAAGTCAACTGGTAAGAAGCTCAAATTCTATATCGGTTTCGCTGATATGGAGATTTCCGCATACCATTTCTACTATGAGTTTGAGGATCAAAACACCACACAAGCTGAGGCTGATGAGTTCAACAAACTCGTCGATGAGAACTTGAAGAAGGTGAACATTGAGTATGAGGCGAAGAGAGCATCCTTCCGTGTAAAGGATCCTATCGCTCACTTGCTTGTTGAAAATTCTTTCGAGAAGTTCAAGGCTCGTTGTATCGACGAAGGCGCAAGAGATGGACAGTTTAAACTTAACATCTTACTCCAGGATGAGAAGCGTCATGCTAAGTTTAAAGATCTCGTTAAAAAATAAGAATGGGTAAAATAGATTGGTCGAGAGTAAAGGCGGTTGTCTTCGATTTTGACGGCACACTGTATAATAAGTCCTATTTCCCCTTGTGGCTTTTGTTGCGTAATCCATTGCAGGTTCCAAGCATGAAGGCGGAGAGAAAAACTCGCAAGGAGATGAAGAATATGGACTTAGGAAGTGGTGAGGCGTTTAATTCCTATTTCTATGAATCCATGGGTAAAAAGCAGGGCCGAAGCGCTGCGGAAGCGAAGGTTTGGTTCAATGATTTTTACTTGGCGGAATTCTTGCGGATTTTGAAGAAACATTACCAACCTTATCCTAATATCCCCAAGGTGTTGGAGAAGTTAGGTGATTTGGAATTGAAGACGGCTGTATTTTCAGATTATTCACGCACGGATGAACGTTTGGAGGCGCTTGGTTTGTCAGTTTCTGATTTTGGATACTGTTATAGCGCTCCTGATATGGGTGGCTTAAAGCCTACGCCACGTTTGATTCGTGAGATTGTGGATGAGATGCAAATTGATGGTTCCGAGGTATTGGTGGTCGGTGATCGTGTTGATACCGATGGCGAATCAGCCTTTGCGGTCAATGGCCAGTTTATTCAAATTGTAAAGAAACCAGCTGCGCAAGAGACAGAATATCCGCAGATGTTGTGGAATGATTTTGTTGAAGAGGTGCTAAATGTGCCTGTAGGGTAATGAGTTGGTCTTGAAATAGATCCACGGAGGTGTTTGTGGCTTCCGTGGATTTTTTTGTTTTGAACTATTTTATTGTTAAACAGTTATTTTATTTTGTTTATGAGAAAAATTTCGTTGATGGCAATATTTGCCATGTTAGCTTTTATGCCGGTGGCTTGTGGAGATGACGAGGATCATGATTTGGAATTGAACGAGCAAGAGAATCAGGTAGAGGATGAAAAACCCAATAAGGAGGAGACAGACCCTAATGGAACGCCTAATGAGGACGAAAATAATCAGGAGGGTAATGATGACAACAATGGATCCCAAGAGGAGCAACCTGCCGCTTTCGAGTGTCAGTTGAGTATGCCAAAGAGAAATCTTTATTATGCTGGAGAAGAGTCTTTCTTCGTATATGTGACCAGTAACAGGGACTTCAATTCTTTGAAGGCGAGTGTCGTGGATGAGAGCGGCGTGGAAGTCGCATGTGAAATTATCGCTCAAAGTGGATCGTATGTTGTTTATACGCCAGATAAGGTTGGCACATTCAATTTGGTAGTGGCTGATGAGCAAGGTAATCAAGTGAAGAGCGCTCCGTTCGGTTGTATCGGTACCGAGACGATGTATTTCAGTGTGGATGAGGATCACCTCTTCTTCGATTTGGAGAACAATAAGGAGATGACTATGGAGGAGGCATTGGCAAATCCTTCCAGTGTCACTTTGGTGGCTGAGGATGGTAAGGGACTTCTTTCACCTTCAGAGTCCAGTATTGAGGCGATTCGCACCAATGGCAATAGCATTGAGTTCCATGATGGCAATGTGGTCTCAAGTACAGGTTTCACCAAGCAATTCAAGATGAGCAATGGCAAAGAGGGTTTGCTCACCTTCACAACCATTAGCCGAAATGGAAATGGTGCTTGGATTCAAATCGGTTTTAATTATAGCTTTAAATAATTAATTGCCGAGGGTTGGAATAGGGTAGTCGTTTTAAACGGCTACCCTTGTTTTTTTTACCAGTAAAAGGTTTTGATTGTCTCAAATAACGCCTTGTCGATGGAATAGAACGTGATGAATAGACCTAGAACTGTCGTGACGGTGTTGGCGATAAAGCTGAAAAGGATTGCCTTGCCGATGTTCCGTCCCATCTTTTCCTCCAGATTAAAGACAATCCCTTCGCCCTCTTCTTTGGTACGGATGACGCATTTTAACGTCAGGGCAAAGATAATCGCCTCTACGATGAAAACGATGATTTCTAGTGGTAAGACAAGTAATACGATGTATGTGGATTGTCCACCGCCCCCATAACAGCTTCCTATTATGAGTAGGTTGAGAAGTAGATTCGTCACAAAATTGGTAGAGGCAACGATGACGAGATTCCTTTTTGTTCGGTATCCCATAGCGTAGGCGATGGCTGTCTCAACTACTACAGTGATGATTAGACAGAGGATGAACCATAAGATTTTGGCGGTGTCCAGCGTTTGTTGGTACCAATTTGTGATTGTCCATTCTCCCTCCTTGTCGGCTGGTAGTTGATACTTGCATGAAAATGACACTTGGTTGGGACACACATAGTACCAATCCTCGGTTGGAACATATACGACTATCCTTTGTGTGTTGAGAGGAATGCTATCGATTAATAAATCCGTTTCTCCATCTGCAGATTCTATAACGTCTCCTTTGGGCGGCAATGTTATGTGAATGGCAATTTTCCCGCCTTCTGATTTTATCCATCGGTCAGGGTCTAATCCGCCGATTGTCAAGTAGGTGGCGGTATCTTTGCTTTTTATGTCGCAAGGAAGGTGGAGTCTCAACGAATCCGCCACGGAGAATTCTGCTTCCAAAAATTCCCTGTAGTATTTCGTTTTCTGTATAATGAGTACCTCGTTGCTGGGATCTAAGTAGAATGTGTCACCCTCTTCTGTGACTTCAAATTGAGTCTGTTGGATAGAATCCCACCGATTCTCCACCTTGTTGTTGATCCTTTTGAAATCCTCTTGAAAATCATTTGTGATTAGTACATCGTTATCATCAAGAATGGCCATGAGAAATTCTTTCCCCGTAGCGCTTTCTACTTTCAGCACATTTTTGTTTTGGGGAACGGTGCTTGGGAAGTAGGGCGCTGGTGCGTTGGCGTAGGTGATAATAGGTAGAAGGGCCAGTAGAAGAATAATCAATCTTTTCATGGGGAGTCTGTTTCTATGTGATGGTATATGAAAAAAAAGAAGTTGACCACTTTCGTAATCAACTTCTTGCGGTGCGGACGGGACTCGAACCCGCGACCCCATGCGTGACAGGCATGTATTCTAACCAGCTGAACTACCACACCTTGATAGTCTGAGTTTTTCTCTCAACTGCGGTGCAAAGGTAGTGCTTTATTTTGAATACGCAATAGCTTTAGAAGCTTTTTTTGAAAAACGTGCGATTTTTTTCCAGTCAGACAAGTTGGGAGGGGTGTTTTATCTACCCTGATATAGTTGTTGATACTTTGTTCCTATATAGTTTTTAGTGTGATGATTTATTTGTAGTTTTGTATTTCGTAAATTTAATACTTAATGAAAGCGTATAATTCGTTATTATTCTTCTTGTCCATATTGGCCATGCTAGTGCTACTGTGTCACGTCTTTCCGGAAGATGGTTTGACGATTGGTCATAAGGCTGAGATTGATACTACTTCCTCCACGTCAGATAGTTCTACGGTAACTGCATCGGCTCAAGACACGGTGACGACCACCGCCAATTTTGAGGCGCTCGACGATGATACTGTGATGGTATATGAGACCGATTTCCTCACCCAATTGCAAAAAGAGAGTTTTACACTTCGTTTCCCTACATTGGCCCAGGCCATGTCCACGAAGTCTGACAAGAGTGGTTCCGCTGAGAGTGAGTTGGAGAAGGCTGAGCGCGAATTGCGCATGCCGATTGAACAGGATTCCCTAAATCGATTGAACGACTCTTTGTTGGCGCAAGAGGAGAAGGAGAAGAAGGCTTATCTTGATACGTTGAATTTCTATCAACGCTTCGCGACGAAGAGTTCCGCAAGAATCTATTTCCCGAACGACGATGTACATATGATGGATAATTTAATTGCCTCTTTGCAACGTTGCGGCAGGGGAGAGGTTGTCCATATTCTTCACTATGGCGATTCTCAAATTGAGTCGGATCGTATCACGGGCTTTATTCGTGAAAAATTACAACAGCGTTTTGGCGGTAATGGACCAGGTTTGTGTCCTGCGATGCAGCCGATCGCCTCTTATACGGTTGCGCAATGGGCATCCGATAGTTTGCCCCGTTTCATCGCAGATGGAAATCTACGCCAAAAGTTGTCGGACGACCACTATGGTGTCCTGGCGCAAATGGCTAAGTTGAATGGACACATCACCTTGAACTATACCATTCGAAATAGTAACAAGGTTTATAGTAAGGCGAAAAAGTTCTCCCAAATCAAACTTTTGGTGGGAAATACCAGCGCCAACTTCTCTGCGAAGTTGAGGTGGGGCAAGAAGGATTCCACACAAATTTTGGAGGCTGCTAAGCCTGAGATGTCCGTGATCACTTGGAAACTTGATACGATGGTCTCCGACGTAAAATTGGATCTAAATGGAACTGCGGAGATTTACGGTGTCTCTATGGACGGACGTTCGGGTGTCTCCATGGATAATATTCCTTTACGTGGTAGTTCAGGTACCTTCTTTACGAAAATCTCTTCCCATTTGCTCTCCACCTCTATGCGAGAGTTGAATGTGAAGTTGATTCTTTTGGAGTATGGAGGAAACTATACACCGCACATTTATAGCATGGACCGTGTGAAGAAATACAAGGATATGATCGCCGGACAAATCAATTATCTGAAACGTCAATGTCCGAATGCGATGATTATTTTGATCGGACCAGCTGATATGACGAAAAAGATCGACGGTGAATTGCAGACCTATCCATTCTTGGAGGAAAATATTCAGGGAATGAAAGAGGCTGCCTTGGAAAATGGAGCCGCTTTCTGGAATATGTATGAGGTGATGGGAGGAAGAAATTCCATGATCAAATGGGTGGATCATGTGCCTGCATGGGCTGCCTCCGATTATATCCACTTCACCCCGACAGGCGCCGGACGTATCGCGGATATGTTTGTGCAATCCTTTATGAACTATTGTGATTATTATAATTTCTTGAAACGAAATAAAAAATGGACCGAAGAGAAAAAGTAGTAGTGATGAAGCGTAGCGTCCTTCTTTGGTTTGCCATCCTCTCGACGATGGTTCTCTCCGCACAGGGATTCCTTCGTCGTGATTTACCGAAGTATGAGTATGTCAACGATACTTTGAATAGGATTATCACACCTGGTGATGATTCGAGACAAAAGGCCTTTTTCGCCAAAATGGATTCCTTGGTATTGTGCCATGAAGGCATTGTGAATATTCTTCATATTGGCGGTTCGCATGTACAGGCGGATATCTACTCCAATGTGATACGCCGCAATTTGGACTCCATCAATAATGAGACACAACCGGGTAGGGGATTGATATTCCCTTATACGGTGGCCAAGACCAATAATCCATCCAATTACAAGATTGTGTACAAGGGAAGTTGGACTCCTGCGAAGAATATTCAGCGTGAGCGTCCTGTAGAGTTGGGTTTGACGGGTATGGCGGTCACGACTTCTGATACCTTGGCGGAACTTACTGTTTTCTTGAACGGTAAGAGTACGACCTCCAAATGGGTATGCAACAAACTTACCCTTTTGGGCTACACTGATTCTCTACAGAAGGTGGAGCCTCTAATCAGACTCTCCGATTCCTCCCTTTACGGAGGCCACTACGATCCTGATATGTCCACTTATACGTATGAATTTCCTCATATGGTTGACACGTTTACCATCATTCTGGATCAGATGGACCACAAAGATCCCCATAACTTTACTTTGACGGGTATTTTACCTGAAACCAGAAATCCAGGTGTCGTTTATACCTCCATCGGCGTGAATGGCGCTTCGGTTCCATCTTATCTCTCTTGTGAAAATATAGAGCGTGACTTATGCCTTGTGCATCCTGACATGGTGATTTTCGCCATCGGTATCAACGATGCTTTGGTGAAGAATTTTTCAGAGGAGCGTTTCGTTCAGCGATATGATTCCTTGATATCCAAGGTGGAGGCGGTTTCCCCTGGTTGTTATTATGTTTTTGTGACAAACAATGACTCTTACAAGCGTGTCCGTAACACACGAAAAAAACTATATGAGGTCAACACCAATGGATTGAAGGCTAGAAGCGCATTCTTTAAGTTGGCGGAGAAACATGGTGGTAGTGTTTGGGACCTATTCAGTATTATGGGCGGATTGGGCTCCATGAAGTTGTGGGAGCAGGATGGCATGGCTGCCAAGGATAAGGTGCACTTTACCCATAAGGGGTATGTGCTCATCGGTGATATGTTTTACAATGCGTTGATGAACGCTTATTTGGAAATGGAATAAAGCGATAGTCGTTATGGATTTGTTACTAGATTTTCTCAAAAGTATATTTTTGTTTGATGAAAACAACCAGATGCTTTTCACGCAGTTGCAGTTCTGGATTTTCTTCTTGGCGGTCTTTGCTGTATTCTCATTGGTTCATAGTAAGATATTGTTGAGAAATACCTTCTTATTCTTTGTCAGCGTCTTCTTTTACTATAAGACCAGCGATTGGTTCACGCTCATCTTGATTTTCGCCACCATCTTCAATTATTTGGATGGATTCCTGATCTATAAAGCGAAAGGAGGCGGAAAGAAATTTTGGCTGGTTTTTGGTTTGCTAATCAATTTGGCGACGCTTTCTTACTTTAAGTATGCCTATTTCTTTGCCGATATGGTCCAAAATCTATTTGGCATGGAGATAGAGGTGAAGAATATCTTCTCCATTATCGGTAATCAAATTCTGGAGGACCATCCTTCCATTTTCGCTACGTTGGGAGACCAAGATCCTAACCGTCCCTATTTTACCGTGGATAAGATTCTGTTGCCGGTGGGTATCTCCTTCTTTACCTTCCAGTGTATCAGTTATTTGATGGATATTTTCCGTGAACGAATCACCCCAGTGAAGAATGTTTTGAATTTCGGATTCTATGTGACCTTCTTCCCTCAATTGGTGGCGGGTCCGATTGTCCGCGCCAATACCTTCATTCCTCAGTTGTATAAGAAATATTTCTTGTCTAGGCGAATGTTCGGTATCGCGATGTTCTGGATTCTGAATGGTTTGGCCAAGAAGATTATTTTGAGCGACTATATTGCGGTGAACTTTATCGACCGTGTGTTCGACAACCCTACGATGTATTCGGGCTTTGAGAACTTGTCCGCTCTCTTCGCATACTCATTGCAGGTTTACACCGACTTCTCCGGCTATACGGATATCGCGAT
>JAKSKY010000072.1 GCA_024401515.1 Paludibacteraceae bacterium
TGGCTTCTTCGCCCATACAATGTTTAAAACCGAAATCGGTTTTGAGGTCAATGTATACGCCTCTGTTTTGATTTTTTACCATAGATTTAACAGGTGTTTTATTATAGTTGTGTGCAAAGATAATACAATATTGTTTTGTTTGTGTAATAAATACAATAAAATAGGGCGATTGTGAATTTGTGTCTATTGGGTTATCCGTGGCTTGGTGCAAACGATGATGCGGAGAAGGGTAGGGGCGTATGCAATACGCCCTTGGTATGCATACGCCCCTACAGAGACAAAAAAATCACAACCATTAGGCTGTGATTTTTTGTTATGGGCTATTTGCAAGAGGATAGGGCGCAAGCCCTATCCTGGTAGCGCCCTATCCTGAATGACCGAATTTTCACCAATGCTTACTTCCAAACATTGTAATGCACATTCTCCGTGTTCCATTTATCCTTTGGCGCTGGACTCTCAGCAGGATAACCCATAGGAATGACGCAAAGCACGATTTGTGAAGATGGCATGTTCAACATTCTACCCATCATCTTTGCCTTCTCCAAGTTTGGATAGAAACCTGTCCAAACAGCGCCCAAACCGAGTGAATGTGCGGCCAAAAGGATGTTCTCAGTCGCTGCGGAGCAGTCTTGTACCCAGAACTCGCGGATCATAGGATCCTCAATGGCCTTGGTCATATCACCGGAAACCACGATGGCAAGCGGTGCTTGTGCGGCCATGTGCGCGTTTTGTGCGGAATCGGCGATTTGTTGAAGGAGTGCCTTGTCGCTCACAACGGTGAAGCTCCAAGGTTGTTTGTTGATAGCGGATGGTGCGGCCATACCTGCGCGGAGAATCTTCTCCACCTTCCAATCCTCTACGGGCGTCTCTTGGTAGGCACGGATACTGGTGCGGTTTTGGATGGCTTGTAGTACAACTTCTGAGCTGTCGATGTTCTTGCACGCTGCCTTGTCATTTTGGCCACAAGTGCCACAACATGAGGTCAAAGCGATGGTTCCTGTCAGGAAAAGGTTAGCCATTGCGGCCAACAAAAAATGTTTATTCATAAATTTAAATTTTAAATCTTCGCAAAAATAGTTATATATTTGTCTATTAATTATCAAGATGAGAAAGTTTTTTTACATAATACTCCTATTGATTTCCTCTTTTTCGGCCTATGCGAAGGAGACGAAAATCTATGGCGTCGCACCATCTTTTGCAGGTCAAAAGTTGGAGATGAGATGTAATACGAACTTGATGGTGAATGGCGAAAGGGTATTGTCCGCTTGCGAGGTGGATTCGTTAGGCGCTTTCTCTTTTGTCTTTGATGTGACGCAGACAATGCAGGCTTTCATTCCGACGGAGACATCCCGCGGATATATCTTTTTGGAGCCCGGCGCCCAATACGAGGTGAAACTTTTGGCCCGCCAGGAGCGTACCTTGGCGCAGAAGTTGGATCCCTATTACCAACCGACGGATTATATGTTGGATATCGTCCATCTCAAACATGGGGATATAAATGCGCAGATTATGGAGTTTGAGGATGCCTTCGATTTCTATTCGATGAGGCATTTGGTATATGGCGCGTCACCCGATTCATTGAAAAAATCGGTGGCGGAGATTCGGGAGATATTCCCTGATTTCGCATCGAAACGATTCTTGGCGGATTACCTCGATTATCGTTGTATGCTCATTTTAAACATGGCGCAAAACGTTAATCAAACCAAGATCATCAAGCAGTTGAACGATAAGGATATTGATGTGGAGAATCCCGCTTTCTGGGATTTGTTCAATACGCTATTCAATGATTTCATCAAACAATCCGCTTATGACCGTGAACAGGCATTGACCTTCTCCCGTGTCATCGAGGAGGGTAATGTGAAGATGTATCTGCTGACCATCAAGAACCGTTACGGCATCAATAATTCAGTTTTGGGTGAGTTGGTGGCGATTAAATGGTTGTATGATTTGCTGAACTCACCGGAGTATGACCGCACTAAGGTCTATGAGATGTTGCGCAGTTTGGGTGGTGCCATCCAACTGGAATACAACCGTGATATATTGACGGAGATCTTAAATGGCGCATCCTCTAACTTGCCGGGTATGGAGGCTCCAAACTTGCAGGCCCGTGGCGTTGACGGTAAATCCCGTAGTTTGTCGGACTACAAGGGGGATTATATTTATTTGAACTTCGGAAACAGTTTCATCGACCAAACCCAAAAGGATTTGAATGTGTTGATGCGTTTCCAAAACGACTATGGTAGGGATCTTGATATCATCAATGTGTTCCTATACGACCAGCCAGAGCAGGTCGCAAGACTCTCTCAGCGATTTGGCGGAAAAATGAATTTCTGGATAGTGGACGACTCTGATGCGGTGAAAAAAATGTTCGGCATCAAAAGTCTTCCCGCTTTCTTCTTGATAGATAAGGACGGTACCTTCTTGATGACCAAGGGGGCAGAACCGAACGACGAGTTGAAGATGCTTTTACAACGTATTTTTAGGAGGTAATACAATGGCTACTTCGAATGTTGAAATGCGCGAGACTTTTCGACGGATGCTTGGTGAGCTGATGTTGGATGATGTCCTGATGGAAGATTTGGACCGCGTCTATATGCCCTTGGCCAACCTGATCAAGATGGGTTTTGATACCTCAATCACCCGTATCATTGGTGTGAATGGTGCGCAGGGAGCTGGTAAAACCACTTTTGGTACCCTGTTGAAGGTGGTATTGGAGAAGGCGCTAGGCCTAAAGGTGGTCCAGTTTAGTATTGATGACATCTATTTGAGCCATGCGGAAAGACGGAAATTAGCGGAAGAGGTCCATCCGCTTTTGGCGACACGTGGCGTTCCTGGAACCCATGATGTGAAACTGGGTGAGGATACTTTGGATGCGTTGTGCAAGGCTGGTGCGAAAGATATAACCTTGATCCCTAGATTCAATAAGGCGATGGATGATCCATATCCTCGGTCCGAGTGGGAGCAATTCATGGGGCGTCCTGATGTAATTATTTTTGATGGCTGGTTTATGGGTGCCGTTGAACAGAAGGAGACCGATCTGTTGACGCCGGTGAATGCTTTGGAACGTGAGGAGGATCCCTATTGTGTTTGGCGTCGTTATGTCAATAGCCAATTAAAGGACAATTACAAATCGTTGTTTAACCGTTTGGATTTGTTGGTGATGTTGAAGGTGCCTTCATTCGATAAGGTTTATGAATGGCGCGCGTTGCAGGAGGAGAAGTTGCGCATCAAGACGCAGGGACAGAAGAATTTGCGTGTGATGAGCGATGAGGAGTTGAATCGATTTATCTCCCATTATGAGCGTTTGACTCGTCATATCTTGAATGAGATGCCCTCTAGAGCGGATGTGCTCTTTAGCGTGAGCAACGATCATAGAATATGTATATAGAATTGAAATAGAGCTTTATGAACCTATTTCAGAAGTGAAATTTATATGGGGGGATCCGTAAAATTCCCCTTTTTGTTATTTTTATGGCACTTAATTATCTTCAGGTCGAAAACCTGGCAAAATCATTTGGAGACAATTTCCTATTCAAGAATATCTCTTTCGGCCTGTTCGAGGGACAACGTGTGGCGTTGATCGCGAAGAATGGAGCGGGAAAGAGTACGTTGCTCAATATCATAGCGGGCAATGAGTCTTATGATGCGGGAAAGGTGACTTTCAGAAGTGATTTGAATGTCGGTTTTTTGCCACAAGATCCTAGATTGGATGGATTCAAGACGGTGGAGGATGTCTGTATAGGTACGGGCGATTCCATCCGCATGAAGCAGATGTTGGGTAAACTGAAGATCGTGGATATGGAGCAGGAGTTGGCGGTGATGTCAGGCGGCCAAGTGAAACGTGTGGCTTTGGCGAAGGTGTTGGTATCCAACCCTGAATTGCTCATATTGGACGAGCCGACCAACCACCTCGATTTGGAGATGGTGGAGTGGTTGGAGGATTACTTGCGCCGTTCACGCATGGCATTGCTGATGGTAACGCACGATCGTTACTTTTTGGACCGTGTCTGTAGCGATATCATGGAGTTGGATCAAGAACAGTTGTTTACCTATAAGGGCAATTATTCCTACTACTTAGAGAAACGACAAGAGCGAATCGACGTGCAGAACGCGGAGTTGCAGAAGGCGAATAATCTTTTCCGTAAAGAGTTGGATTGGATGCGCAGACAACCGCAGGCGCGTGGTAGCAAAGCGCAATATCGTATCGACGCTTTCCATGATTTGGAGAAGAAGGTGAATGCGCCCCGTGCGACCGGTACGGTGAAATTGGACGTGAAAGCCAGCTACATCGGTAGTAAGATCTTCGAGGCGAAGCATGTGAACAAGGCATTTGGAGATTTGAAGATTTTGGATGATTTCAATTATACCTTCAACCGTTACGAAAAGCTGGGTATCGTAGGAAACAACGGTACGGGCAAATCCACCTTTGTGAAGATGTTGGTGGGTGAGGAGATGCCTGATTCAGGTGTGTTTGATATCGGAGAAACGGTTCGTTTCGGTTATTATAGCCAACAAGGAATGACTTTCAACCCTCAGATGAAGGTGATAGATGCGGTGCGAGATATCGCGGAGGTGGTGCAATTGGGCGATGGTAAGAAACTGACTGTAGGTCAGTTTTTGAATCTCTTTTTGTTTACCCCTGAAACGCAACAAAAGTTTATCGCTAAGTTGAGCGGCGGTGAACGCAGAAGACTTTACCTCTGTACCGTTTTGATGCGTAACCCGAATTTCTTGGTGTTGGATGAGCCTACCAACGATTTGGATATCATGACTTTGCAGGTTTTGGAGGAGTATCTCCAATCCTTTAAGGGATGTGTGATTGTGATCTCCCACGACCGTTACTTTATGGACAAGGTGGTGGACCATCTTTTTGTTTTCCATGGCAATGCGAACGTCCAGGATTTTCCAGGAAACTATACGGATTATCGCGAGTATCGTGAAATGAAACTCTATTTTGAGCGTCAAGAGAAGGAGAACGCCGCTAAGCCTAAGGTTGAGGCGCAAGCTCCACAACGTGAAAAAAAGGAGCGTGCCCGCAAGATGAGTTTCCAGGAACAACGTGAGTTCGAACAGTTGGAGAAGGATCTTGCCCAATTGGAGACTGAAAAGTCCGAGTTGGAAACGGCTCTCTCTTCCGGAACCTTGAATGGAGACGAATTGGTCGCTAAGTCCAACCGCGTGGCGGAGATCATCGACTTACTTGATGAGAAGGAGATGCGTTGGTTGGAATTGAGCGAGATAGGAAAATAAATGATGATGGGAAATAGGAAAACTCTTCCGTTGGAGGCCCTTGTGCCTGGCGGGAATTTGTATGATTCATTTCAACCTGATAGTTACGCCAGCATTCTTGTCCGTGACCATGTCGCGGCGATGGTGGATGCGAAGGGAACACTCTCTTTGCATTGGGTGGGGGTGGATTCTTCCCATATGAATATCACCACCTCCTCTTTCCCCAAGGATGAGTTGTTGCGGGAGTTGAACGGCTGTGTGGAGGATACCTGTGATATCAAGTTGTCTGGTATGGTTGTGAAAGAAGCGGAGGTGACTCTCTTCCTGATGATTACAGATTCTTTGGTTCGAATGGATTTGCTGAATGGTAAATTGCAATTCGTCTGGCGAGTTTCGACGGAGGATTGGTCTCTTACCTGCACGGATGGCCGTGGAAATTATATCTACACGCCCAATGATCGTGATGAAATCAATTATTTGAACGAAAAGGGTCTCTCCCGTGTCGTTTACAAGGAGTCAAACCCTAATTTCACGTTGCGTACAACACCTTCCCGACAGGAGTTTGGCATCGATCAGATGTTCTTTCTCTCTCCGGATAAGAGGAAGATCGCTTTTTATCGATTGGATGATTCGAAGGTGACTTCCTATCCTGTCGCGCAAGCACCTGATGGAAAAGATTTTCCGGTAATTACCCATATAAAATATCCGATGGCAGGCTCCCCTAACTCGGAGGAGGTGCAGGTCGGTTTGGTGGATATCGTATCGGGGGATGTTGTTTGGCTCAAGGGGGATGCGGAGATTTGTTATTGGGTAGGATTGACCTGGTCGCCTGATTCCAACTCAATTTTCTGTTTCGGCGTGAACCGTAGGCAACAGTTGTCCCGTCTATTGCGTTTTAATGCGGAATCGGGTAATTGTATGGGAGAAGTTCTGCGCGAAGAGAGTTCTAAATATGTTGAACAACAGCATTCGCTATGTTTCATCGATGATAATAGGTTCCTATTCCAGAGTCGTACATTCTCTAAATATAATCATATCTATCTTTTTGATTTAAAGAGTAATACGCTTAATCAAATCACCCAGGGGAATTGGGAGGTAACCACCTTTTTGGGCTATTCGCCCCAACGTGATTCGGTATTATACCTTTCTACGAAGAATACTCCGTTGAATAGGGACTTTTTCGCGACAAGATTGTCGGATGGACAAACTTTCTCCCTTTCGAATCTGTTAGGAACCCATCAAGTATATATGGATGAAGATCCGCATTTGTGGGTCGATGTTTTCAATAGTAGCAACGAACCTTGTGTCACCACTTTGGGCTCCTTGGAGAGTTATGGCGAGACCGTTGTCTTGAAACGCTCCTTCAACCCTTATGAGACCTATGACTTGCCTAAGCGGATTGTGGGTATTTTGCCTAAATCCAACCCATCTGACGACGATATCTATTATCGCATCACCAAGCCTAAGGATATAAAATCGGGCGAACGTCTTCCCGTTGTGTTTTATGTCTATGGTGGTCCTCATGTGCAGCTGATCACCAATAGTTGGGGTAGTGGCACGAAGGGTTTTGAGGAGATGATGGCGGATGCTGGATGTGTCGTTTTTTGCATTGATCCTCATGGATCCGATAACCGGGGAATGGACTTTGAAAGTGTGATCCGTGATGATTTGAATGGCCCTCAGATGCGGGATTATAAGTACGCGTTGAATTGGCTTTTTCTGACCCAAGATTACGTCGACAAAGAGCGTGTGGCGATCTATGGATGGAGTTTTGGCGGCTATATGACTTTGTCGATGCTCTTGCGCAGTGGCTTCCCATTTAAAGTGGGTGTGGCTGGCGGGGCTGTGGTCTCTTGGCGCTATTATGAGACGATGTACACAGAGCGTTATATGAGTCTCGATGAATGGGGCGGAACCAGTGGCGACCATTTTGACCATACTGACGTGGCTCAATTTGTGGAGCATCTCAAATGTCCGTTGCTGATGATCCATTGTTGTGAAGACCCTGTCGTCTTGCCGTTGCAACTCAACTACTTCCTTTCGGAATTGAACCGTCATGAAGATTTAAACCATATGGTTGATTGTTATTTATATCCGGGCCACCAACACAATGTGCGTGGCGCTCAGCGTGTCAATCTTATGGAGAAGGTTCGGTCGATGATATTTCGTTATGTATGAACTATTTTATGAGTTTTGATAAAAAATATAGAAAATATTTGTGTGAGAATGTATTTCTGGTTACATTTGTAACGCAAACAAAACAGGTAGATTTTTTCATAGTTAAGGTTTAGATTGGCTAAGGGACGTTGTGAAACGTCCCTTAGTTATTTTTGTTCGATTCTATTCTTCAATAATCTGTGGTATCATATCGTTTTTTTTCTTTATTTTGCAATTGGTAAAATGGATTAGTGTATGGAGCAAATTGTGAATGATTTCTTTCATCTCCCGGTGACCGACCCAATTCTTATTTTCGCGTTGGTGTTGTTTGTCATCTTGGCTGCTCCATTGGTTTTGGATAGGGTGAAAATTCCCCATATCATTGGTTTGATTCTTGCGGGTGTCCTCTTAGGGGAGAATGGTGCGGGTGTCTTGAAGAGAGATATGAGTTTCGAACTTTTCGGAGCGGTGGGATTGCTCTATATCATGTTCTTGGCAGGTCTTCAGATGGACCTGACCGATTTCAAGAAAAATTCTAGGAAAAGTATCTTTTTTGGTCTTACAACCTTTGCTGTTCCTATGGTTTTGGGCACAGTGAGCAGTTACTATCTGTTGAATTACCTATTCGCCAATTCGGGCTTGGATTTCCAAATATCCGGAGATTTCACCTTCAATGCATATGTCGTTTTAGCCTCCTTGCTGATTGCCAGTATGTATGCTTCCCATACATTGATCTCCTATCCGATTGTGGGCCGTTTCGGTGTGACGAAGAATTCAGCGGTCAATATTTCATTGGGTGGTACCATGATCGCCACAACCCTCTCGTTGATTATACTTGCTGTCATCGTGGCGATGTGTCGCGGTGAGGTGAACGCTCAATATTGGTTGCGTTTTACGGGAGCGGTTTTGATATTCGCCTTGATTATAGGTTTTGTGTATCCCAAATTGGCGGACCGCTTCTTTAAGCATCATGAGGATAGTATTTTGCAATATATCTTCGTCTTGGCGATGGTCTTTTTGGGCGGATTCTTGGCGAAGATGGCCTCTTTGGAACCGATTATCGGTGCCTTCATGGTGGGATTGACCTTAAACCGTTATATTCCCCGTATATCTCCACTCATGAACCGTTTGGACTTTGTGGGTAATGCGATATTCATTCCTTTCTTCTTGATTGGCGTGGGAATGTTAATTGATGTCCGAGCCGTATTCTCGAATCTTAACTCTTTGATTGCCGCTTTGGTGATGAGTTTCGTCGCCTCTTTCTCAAAATATTTGGCTGCGGTGATAACCCGTAAGACATTCAAAATGTCGAAGGAGGAGGGTTTGATGATTTTCGGATTGAGTAATGCCCAAGCGGCTGCGACGTTGGCTGCGGTGATGATCGGACATTCTATAGAGATTGGCATGACGCCTGAGGGCATTCCTGTCCCTTTGTTGGGAGATGATGTTTTGAACGGAACGATTGTCATGATTTTGGTGACCTGTACCATCTCCTCATTCGCTACGGAGAAGGCCGCTAGAAAACTGGTTATCCAGCAAGACCAATTGGACGAGAAGCTCTCCGACGAGAAGTTGGAGGACCGTATTTTGATTCCTGTATACAATCCGGACACCTTGAACAGTTTGATGGAACTTTCCATTTTGTTGAAGGTGGATAAGAGCCGAGAGCCGCTCTATGCATTGGCGATAGCCAATAAGAACGCCGCTCATCTAACTTCCGAGGAGAAGGCGAAAAAGTTGTTGGAGCGTGCGGCGAAAATTGCCTCCGCCACAGATAATTCAGTGCGTATGATGACCCGTTTCGACGTGAATGTGACGAGTGGTATCGTGGAGACCATACGCGAGAACCATATCACGGAGGTGGTGATGGGTCTTCACCATAAGAATAATTTCACTGATTCCTATTTGGGAGATAAGACCGATAATTTGTTGAAGGCGACCAACCAGATGACGATGATTTATCATGCGGTCCAACCCGTTAGTACGGTTAAGCGTATTGTGGTGGCTGTGCCTCCGATGGCTGAGTTTGAGGTCGGTTTCGTGAAGTGGTACGATCGTGTGAAGAACATCGCCAAGCAGATTGGCGCACATGTCCTCTTCTATGCCCATAAGGAGACGTTGGATCAAATCCATATTTTGGTTGATCGTAAGAAATTCGGTGTGCCAACCCAGTTTAAGGAGTTGGACGATTGGGAGGATTTCTTGGTATTAACCGGTGAGGTGGGAGAGAATGACCTTTTGGTGGTGGTGACTTCCCGAAAGAGCGCGATGTCTTACAATCCGCTATTCGAGAAATTGCCTAGTTATCTCTCTAAGTATTTTAACAAGAATAGTTATATTCTTCTCTATCCGGATCAGTTCGATGAGGAGAATCCAGAATCATATAAAACAATATGAGCCAGTATTCCAGCACCTCTCTCTACTATAAGTTGATGAGAGCCTATACTAATCTAGTCTATCCCAAGTGGTTTTATGATGTTAAGGTGAATGGCGTAGGTAACATTCCGGAAGGGGAGCCCGTCATTTTCGCACCGAATCATCAGAATGCGTTTGTTGACGCGATGGCATTGCTCTATACCTCTCCGCAACCTGTTGTATTTTGGGTGCGAGGAGATCTTTTTCAGAATAAGTGGGCGGATAAGATACTGCGATCCTTAAAGATGATGCCTGCCTATCGTATGCGTAACGGGGTGGAGAACTTGAAAAAGAACGATGAGTCCATCGAGAATTCAGTTGATATCCTAACCCATGACCTCTTCTTGTGCTTGATGCCGGAGGGTGGTCAGGATGAAAAACGTAGGTTGCGTCCTTTGGTGAAGGGTATTTTCCGCAGCGCTTTCGCCGCTCAAGAGAAGATGAACGACCAATGGGTGAAGATAGTGCCGGTCGGTATTGACTATGGCCACTATGACAATAGCGGCCGTCACTTGATCGTTAGCTACGGACGACCTTTGAGTCTTAAGGATTATTACGAACAATATCAGCAGTCTGCGCCTCAGACCATGAATAAGATCAAGGCTGACTTGGCGCAAAAGATGGCGCCGTTGATGTTGAATATTCAGGAAGTGGAGGATTATGATACTTTCTACACCTCTTGTTATCTTTATAACGAACAAATGTTGAGAGTGCTTGGATTGGAGGATAACCACACCAATCGACTGATTGCCAGACAAAAGCTGGTTGCGCTTCTCGATAAGGCCAAGGCGGCCAATGACGCGGAATTGATTTCACTCCGTATGGCATGTGCTGAGTGGAATGGCTCCAGTGATGACGTAGCATTCCGTGCCCGTGTGGCGGAAGAGGAGGGGGTGGATCTTGATTTATTTGTCAAGATGGCCTATTTGATTGTCGCCTCTCCTTTTTTCCTATACGGTTTGGTGATGAATTTCATTCCTTTGGTCGTAGCAAAGTGTTTGGGACGTAAGGCGAAAGGAAGCGGTTTTGAAGCCTCCTTTAAGATGGGTTCGGCTATGTTGCTTTGCCCGATCGTCTATTTGGTGGAGACCGCGTTCTTCCCAACATTGTTCCATGCGTTGTATGAGTCGTTTGGCTATTATGCGGTGGCGGATTGGAGCCAGACGTTGGTCTTCTTCTTTACTTTGCCGATTTCGTTGCTCATTTTGTTGCGATATACCTGGAAGTTCCAATATGTGAAGGAACGTATTCGCAATGTGGTGAAAAGATCGACTGCGCGGGCAAGGAACAAAGCCATCGAGTGCATCCAAAGGATCGTTTCTAAGTATAAAAATGATTGAAGAATTTAATGATACTCCTCGAAGGAATCGTCATTTCTTCATTCTTAACTCTTAATTTAATGACAGAAGATTTTGATATAAGGAATTCGGCCAGTGATCGGGAGCGTGATTTTGAAAACGCGCTACGACCACTCTCTTTCGATGATTTCTCAGGACAGAGTAAGATTATCGAAAACCTTCGCATCTTTGTCCAAGCCGCGAAGTTGAGAAATGAGCCGTTGGACCATATATTGTTCCATGGCCCTCCTGGATTGGGAAAGACCACCTTGTCCAATATTATCGCCAACGAGTTGGGCGTCGGTTTTAAATTGACTTCAGGTCCTGTGTTGGATAAACCTGGCGATTTGGCCGGTTTGCTCACCAATTTGGATCAGAATGATGTCCTTTTCATCGATGAGATACATCGTTTATCTCCAGTGGTTGAGGAGTATCTCTACTCCGCGATGGAGGACTTCCGTATTGATATCATGATAGACAAGGGTCCGAATGCCCGCTCTATCCAAATAGATTTGAATCCATTCACCTTGGTGGCGGCTACCACTCGTAGTGGTTTGTTGACCAGTCCGCTTCGTGCCCGCTTTGGTATTAACTGCCACTTGGAGTATTATGACGTGGATGTTTTGACAAAGATTGTCATGCGTTCCGCTTCCAAGTTGGGTGTGCCTTGTGAGGAGTCTGCGGCTGTGGAGGTTTCCCGCCGCAGTAGAGGAACACCGCGTATTGCGAATGCGCTTTTGCGTCGTGTGCGCGATTTCGCCCAAGTGAAGGGTAACGGACGCATCGATTTGGAGATTGCCCGTTTTGCCCTAGAGGCGCTTAATATCGATAAGTATGGATTGGATGAAATCGATAACAAATTGTTGAATTTGATGATCGACAAATTCAATGGAGGTCCTGTCGGACTATCCACAATCGCCACGGCGATGGGTGAGGATCCTGGCACCATTGAGGAGGTTTATGAGCCTTATCTGATTAAGGAGGGATTTATCAAACGTACTCCTCGTGGCCGTGAGGTGACTGATTTGGCCTTGAAGCACCTAGGAAAGTTTGATGGGTTTGCTAGGCAAGGGACACTTTTTTAATTAAGAAACGAAGATTGTCAGAGACAATCGAGTTCGACGAAGTCAATTAATAAATAAGAGATTTTTATGGTTTGTTTGGTGACATACGCAATCCCTGATCAAGCCTTGACTGCTTTGAAAGAGCGGTTTGAGGTGATGATTCCGGAAGAGGGCTCCTTCTCCCGGGAGGAGGTTTTGCGTCTTCTCCCCAACTGCGACGCAATGCTTTCCATGTTCTCTTTCAAGGTGGACAAGGAGGTGATGGATGCGGGCAAATCATTGCGGATTATCTCTAATTTTGGCGTCGGTTTTAATAATATCGACATAGCGTATGCGAGGGAGAAGGGTATTGTGGTGACCAATACACCAGATCCTGTGGTGGAACCTACCGCTGAGTTGGCCTTCGCGATCATGTCTGATCTTTCACGCCGTATCACGGAGTGTGACGCTAAGTTGAAGCGCGGCACAGGCATTCGTTGGGGTGTGATGGAGAATTTGGGTGTCGGACTTTGGGGTAAGACCCTCGGTATTGTTGGGCTTGGAAATATCGGTAAAGCCATTGCCCGTCGTGCTTTAGTGGCTGGCATGAAGGTGGTTTACCACAATCGTCATCGTTTGAGTGAGGCGGAAGAGAAATCGTTGAATGTCTGTTATTTGTCTTTTGATGAATTGTTGGCCGCTTCTGATTATCTGTCTTTGAATACCCACTTGAATGACAGTACGCTGCATTTGATGAACGAATCTTCATTCGCGAAAATGAAGCAAGGATCGTTCCTAATCAATACAGCCCGCGGTCCAGTGGTGGATGAGTCCGCTTTGGTGTCGGTTTTGCGTAGTGGCCATTTGGCGGGTGCGGGACTGGATGTCTATGAGTTCGAACCTAAAATCACCGAGGATTTGCTCTCTATGGATAATGTGGTTTTGGTGCCCCATATTGGAACGGCCACGATGGATGCTCGTATTGCGATGGGCACTTATGCGGTTGAAAATATTTTACGTTTTTCCCGTGGCGAGCAACCTTTGAGTGTTGTGGTGGGGGCGAATTGAATTCTTCCTATTTGTCTACTGATTTGCTTTGCTTTGAATCCTAATAAGTTAAAAAATAGGCAAAAGATTTTATAATCAAATATTTATTTCATAAATTGCGTGGCGTTTTTTGACGGATTATGTTTCGTTATAAGATGTTAATAATCAGTGCGTTTCTTCGAGCAGAAGAGATGTGTAATATTGTTGTGTGGCCATGAAAATTCGAAAATTGTTATTAATGGATAAGTATATGGGGTATTTTAAACGAGGATGTCGCATGTTAACCATGTTGGCATTGGTATCATTTTTTAATGTTGGATCGGCCGCTGCGCAATGCGTAGTAGGTAAGATGGACTTTAGTTTGTCTTCGAAGGTGGACCTTTGCAACCCTCAATTGTCGAACGACGAGGACGGCTGGTTTAATGAGGATGTGGCCGATGAGTTGGATGCGTGTAAGGATTTTTACGCGACTCCGTCAAATGTCGCCCAGTTAGGCATGGCGTCCAATGTGCTCTCGGTTCCTGGCGCAATGATAACCGAAGAGGCGTGGACAGATAACAAGGCGACGCAAAATGCTGCCGCGAATTCAGTTGGATATTCCGCGATTGTGGCGAATCCGAAAATAATTGATCCATTGTTGCTGGAGGTGCCAGGTAAGAATTTGCTTGTCAGTTTCGGTAATTCCCACGATAAAACATACATTATGGGTTATTCCGTAAGTGGATTGAAACCAGGTTCCACCGCAACATTGACATGTGTTGTTTACAATTTGATTGACCCAGCTTCTTTGGCTGCGAGCGCAACCGCTGCCGCATCAACAAAGGAAATTAAGATTTGTGGCCAAACCTATAACCCTCAGCAAGATATGGTCTATGGTCAGGCTGGCGCCATCGTCACAACAGCGACTTCGTTGAACACGAACGGTGCTGTTCAGGGATTATCTACGACGATCGGTTATGGTGAATCAAAGAAGATTAGTATTAAGGCGACTGTGGATGAATACGGAAATGCCTCTTTTTATATCGGAAAGGGTGGCGGAACCAATTCAATTCCTGTAGGTATCACAGATGTGGAGGTGGTAGGAACGATTAAACCGGAAATTGATTTCAATGACAATCCGTGCCCTAAGATGCCGGCTGTTGTTAATCTAAAGCAGAAATACCCTGCGGGTACAACTTTTTCTTGGAAAGAGAGCACCACTGGTCAAACATCTTCTACCGCGTCATTCTCATTCCAACCACCATCAGAGGGTAAGTATAAGATCTCTTGTACGGTCGATATGGGTAATGGTTGTACAGCCTCTGCGGCGGATGATTTCACTTTGGAAGTTGGCAAGTGTTGTGAAAGTGAGGCAGGTGTGGCGATGGCCAAGGTGAATATCTATTACAACGACTTTGGATCATTCTCAGGATCTACCTATACTTATTTGAATAGTGTGGGCCAATCCGTGTCGGTTCCGACCAAAGATATGATGGATTGCGGAGCGGGCGGTGTCCCAGCCATAGAAGACCAGTTAGGTGGTTTCGGTGGTATTAAGTACAATAACAATCCATGTACAGGAACAGGAGGATATGCCATTTCGACAATAGACCCATACACAAGATCTATTGAAGATAAGAAAGCGCCTGGAACAGGAGGCTTCATGGTGATGGACTTGAAGGACAAAAACTTCGATAAGGTGATCTTTGAGAAGGTGATTCCAGATCTATGTGTGGGAAGAACTTTGTACTTTAATACTGATATCGCTTCTGCCAACAACAAAGCTGCGGAGAATGCCCATATTGATATCGTTGTGATCGAAAAGCACAAAGATGGAACGGAGATAGAGAAGAAGAGATGGGAGCGTACTTTGACCACCAGTACCAGTTGGATTAATAACTATTTGGAGTTTACTGTAACAGAGGAGTCCGATCTGGTATTGCGAATTGAGAGTAAGGATTCTAATTATCCGGACGACTATGGAGATATGGCTTTGGATAATATTTTCCTTCAAGTGTGTGCGCCGCCATCAATTCCATTTGATTGGGAGTTGAACAGTGATAAAAGCTTGTTGGACCTGTGTACTGGAGATATCTTGACATTGAAGGCAGAGCCATTTAGCACATTGACGGAATTCTATGGTGGAGATCCAAAGTATATGTTCCAATATACATACGACGATCCTAAAACCATGGATCCGGAGGATGTGACATGGATCACTATGGATATGGATGGTAAGACTATTTTTGATTCACCTAGTTTCAATATTGAGGAACCTGCTACCCATAAAGCATTTTCGGGAATCAGTGATGGTGATGAGAAAGAGGTTACTTTCCGTGTTGTTGTAGGTAGAGAGGCAACATTAAAGGATCCCAAAGAGCTGAAGGTGAATGCTCAATCACCTTGTAGAAACATTTCAGTTTCGAATATGTTCGTAACTGCAAGTTTGAACTGTGCGGCATGTACCAAGCCAGATGATGTCGTATTTGCAGCCGATGGTGGTAAATACGATAAGAAGAGCAAGACGGTTGAACTCTGTAAGGAAGATGAATTCACTACGTTAAGTATGACTAATGATGTCCATGGTATAGACAAGAACGGTGATGATTATTATGATTATACCGTAACATGGTACAAAGAGAGCGTTTCCGGAGCGGGAGAGGCTTCTGCTATAACTAGCAAAGAAAAACCTTCAGCGCCAACGTTGAAGGTGAAGTGGGCGGACGCCGCAGCGGAGGGAACGAAGTACATCCTCTCGATCCACGACAACTTCGACACCGACCCGACGGCTTGTGACATTACGGACACGATCATCGTGATTGCGAACCCAGAGCCAGAAGTTCCCGAGATCGAGATTCCAGCCTTCTGCAAGGGCATCGTGGACGACGACGTGAAGGCATACCTCAAGAACGAGCTCACA
>JAKSKY010000073.1 GCA_024401515.1 Paludibacteraceae bacterium
GATTCCAAAGTATGGTGGAGTTGGGTAGGATCGAAGTAGTCATATTCGATGGCGTAACCTGGACGGTAAACCACTGCGTTTTCCAAACCTCGAATGGTTTTCAAGGCGTTTAATTGAATGTCCAGTGGAAGCGACGATGAGAATCCGTTGAGGTAGTACTCTTGAGTAGTTTCACCTTCAGGTTCCAAGAAAAGTTGATGTTGCGTTTTATCGGCGAAGGTGACTATTTTCGTTTCGATACTAGGACAGTAACGAGGTCCGATACTCTTGATTTGTCCGTTGAAAAGGGGAGAATCCGGCAATCCTGCTCGAAGAATCTCATGTGTCTGTTCGTTGGTGTGGGTAATGAAGCAGTCACGTTGCTTCAATGGTCTTGGTTTGAAATCCAAGAAGGAGAATTTGTGGAAATCATCCTCTCCACCCTGAACGCTCATAACTGAGAAATCAATGGTTCTACCATCAATACGGACTGGAGTTCCTGTTTTCATTCTGTCAGTTCGGATACCCAATTCCTTGAGTTGTTCAGTCAAACCGTATGATGCGGGTTCGGAAATTCTACCTGCTGCGATTTGAGTTCGACCACAGTGTATCAGTCCAGTGAGAAATGTACCAGCGGTCACGACTACGCTTTTGGCACGGAAGGTGGCGCCCATACCTGTGATGACGCCATGTACTTCATTGTTTTCGATGATGAATTGGACGGCGGAATCTTGCCAGATGTGTAGATTCTTTTGGTTTTCAAGAATGTTTCTCCACTTTTCGCTGAATTTTTGTCTATCAGCTTGGGAGCGTGGACTCCACATGGCAGGTCCTTTGGATTGGTTGAGTAATCTGTATTGGATGGCTGTTAGGTCTGTGA
The DNA here is from genome assembly GCA_024401515.1 of Paludibacteraceae bacterium. Classification (GTDB taxonomy): domain Bacteria; phylum Bacteroidota; class Bacteroidia; order Bacteroidales; family Paludibacteraceae; genus UBA1181. The sequence continues at coordinate 860 of JAKSKY010000073.1, forward strand.
CGATACCCATCTGTCCACCTAGGGCATCAATTTCCCTAACGATTTGTCCCTTTGCGATTCCACCCACTGCCGGATTGCAACTCATCTGAGCGATTTTGTGCATATCCATTGTGATGAGCAGCGTTTTTGAACCAAGATTTGCCGCAGCCGCAGCCGCTTCACAGCCGGCGTGACCGGCACCAATGACGATTACTTCGTAAACAAATTCCATCTTCCAATCTATTTGGAATGCAAAGTACGCAATTTTTTGGTTATTAGCCTCTTTGTCTGCGAAACATTTTTACGGAAATCTGCTATTTGCCTCTCTATTTTTTATTATTTTGCATACGACAAAATCTTTGCTCGGTTGAAATTATTGTTGTATGAGTTTATTGAATATTTATAAGGCTTCGGCAGGTTCGGGAAAAACACATCGTTTATCCTTGGAATTTTTAAAATATGTAATTCAGGATCCCTCATCTTTTGAAAGAATCTTAGCAGTGACTTTTACCAATAAAGCGACTGCCGAGATGAAGACGCGTATTATTACCAATCTTTATGGAATTGCGAAGAATCTTTCCGATTCTCAAAATGACATCAAAGATTTGATTAGGGAATTAACACCCATTGACAAAAAATATTCTTCTGCCAATTACATCATTTTGCAAGCGCAAAAGGCTTTGTCCATGATGTTGCACAATTATAGCCATTTTCATATTGAGACCATAGATTCCTTTTTTCAAACTGTGTTGCGTAACTTGGAAAAGGAGTTGGGTTTGGGCAGCCATTTGAATATTGAGTTGAATCAGGAATCCATTTTGACGGAATCAGCTGAATCATTATTGGATGATATTCCTACCAATCCCACTTTGAGGGTTTGGGTTCAACAATATTTGAATAGTAAATTAGAGGAGAATAAAAGTTGGAACATATCCGGTGAAATCGCAAAATTCGGTAACGCATTGTTTACGGAGAGTTTTCGCAAACAATCTGATCGTCTCTTTAAATTTTTGGAAAAAGAGAATGCTTTGCAGGTGTATAAGGAACAGCTCATCCAATATTCAAAGTCGCTTCAAGAAGCAATTTTAAATTCAGCAAAAAGGTTCGATGAACTCAATGAGCGTAATCAATTTACCTCCAAAAATTATTTCGGTGGTAGTTCGAAGGGACTCGTCACATATTTCAAAAAGATTATTGTGGATGGCAATTATGCCGATGGGATGAAATCTACGGTACAATCCTTTTATGATGGTGATGATAATTGTCTATCCAAAGATCCGAAAGTTTTGGCATTTCGGGATGAAATTCATAAAATTCTCGTTGAAACCGAAAAATTACGAAGCGAATCCTTTTTGGAAATTTTGACAGTCAAGGTGATTTGTGAAAATTTATATCAGGTCGGATTGCTTCATTATTTGGACAAAAAAGTGAAGTCCCTTAATGCGGAGAAGAACCAATTCATTCTTTCCGATACGCAGGCATTGCTCAATGTGATGGTGAAAGACGATGATGCCCCTTTCATTTACGAAAAGATCGGTGTTTTCTTGGATCACATCATGATAGATGAGTTTCAGGATACCAGTGAAACGCAGTGGCATAATTTTAAACCACTCATCACTGAATGCGCTTCCCGCGGAAATAGTAATTTGGTGGTGGGAGACCCGAAACAGTCCATTTATCGTTTTAGAAACGGAAAGTGGGAATTGTTAGGAAAATTAGTTGATGAAATGGCTTCTATTTCACCTAAGGAAACATCTTTGGATACCAATTGGAGAAGTGAATTGAACATTGTCCGATTCAACAATAAGGTTTTCTCATACCTTCCTCTTCTTTACAATAATTTGGGTGTCGATTCTGAGCATCCTCTTTTAAAAAGTATGCAAAAAGCATATGAGGACGCCACTCAGTTATGTAATAAAAGAGAAAAAAACAGAGGTTATGTGAAGGTTCATTTAATAGGATCTTCAGGTGATGAATACGAAGAAAAGGTTCTTCATTCTTTAGCGTGTGAGGTGAAATCATTTCAGGAAAAGGGAGTTCGACCCAATGAAATGGCGATTTTGGTTCGTGATAACTCCGAGTCAGCGAAAATTGCGGCGTATTTTTCTCAATTTAAGAATCAGCCAGAAAATGAATCCTTTTGTTTTGATCTGATTTCTGAGGAGGCCTATCAATTGGCTGCATCGGAAAGTATTCAGTGCATTATCAGTGCGCTTCGTTTTATCGATTCATTGAACATCAGGTCCAATGTGAAAAAAATCCATGATCGGAATAGACTTCTAACGATTGTTCAGCTATTGCATGTTTATCAAAAACTTCAATGTAGGGATGAGGCTAATCTAGTACCTCCCAATCCCAATAAATTGAATCCAAAACAGAAAGAATTTATTCAATCCATCGAGAAATTAAGACTTCTTCCTTTATACGAAATGGTAGAGGAAATTTATCGAATAATGGCTTTGGAAAAACTTTCAAAACAGGAAAATTATTATTGTTTTTTCCTAGATCAATTGAATGATTTTCTAGTGAGGAAGTCTTCTAACCTTAATCTCTTCCTTAAATTCTGGGATGCCAAGCTTTATAAAATGACGGTTCCTAGTGGTGAATCTAATGGTATTCGAATTATGACGATCCATAAATCCAAAGGTTTGGAGTTCCATACGGTCTTCCTTCCTTTCTGTAATTGGCCTATTGGTTTTAAGCAGGGTCCACGTACTATGTTGTGGGAGGATACCAATTCATTGCCTTCCCAATATTCCGATTTGCCATTTACGGCGATCAATTGTAAAAAGGATTTATTAAGTACCCATTTTGCGTCCGCTTATGAAACGGAATTAGTGGAAACCTTTATGGATAATTTGAATATCCTATATGTCGCTTTGACCCGAGCGGAGAAAAATATGGTGATCATTGGTCAAAGGCAATTAAAAACCGCCCAATCTATTTCTCATTTATTGGAAGAGCTTTTTAAGACGAACGCTTCTATTTTTCCTGAAGAGAGTGATCATTACCAGTTATGGAGAAATTTAGAAGATATTGAACGGGTAACGGAGAAAGAAGGTTGTTTGGATTATGAATTGGGAGAGTTTCAAATCATTCTTGATGATGATAAATCCGCATCGGACAACCCATTTAAAAAATCACCGGAGAAGGAGTGTTTCACTTGTGTTACCTACAAGCAAAAGGCGAAATTTAGACAATCCAATAAATCAAACGATTTCATCGAGGATATTTCGGAAGATAGTTCCAATATGAAGTACATTGACCGCGGCAAATTGCTTCACTATATTTTCTCAAAGATTGCTTCCTACGATGATGTGGATCGGGTGTTGAATCAGATGGAGTTTGAGGGCATCATACAAAGTGAAGAAAAGCCAAATTTATTGGTTTCATTTAAAAAGGCCATGCATACAGAGGAGGGACAAAAGTGGTTTAAACCTGGTTTGACTCTCTATAATGAGTGTTCCATACTTTTTCGTAATGAGAAGGGAGAAGTTGATACCCGTCGTCCCGATCGGGTAATCCGAGAGGGCAATCATATGACGGTCATCGACTTTAAATTTGGAAAGTCTTCCGATGAGTATCAGGACCAGCTGGACGAATATGTTAATTTGCTTACCAAAATGGGTTATGAAACACAAGGTTTCATCTGGTATCTAAATGATATTTTTTCATAATATTATTTGTTGTAATCATAATTCTTTTTTTTAAAATTTTTCCCTTTTAGTGGAATTTTATAATATTGCGTTGTAATACTTTGATTCATCGCAAAAAGAAAAACACAATTATGAAACTCTCAAGTCGTCATATTACTCGTTGTTTGGGCGGTTTGTTAATGATTTTCAATTATTTGGACGTTTGTGCGGATAATGAGATTGTCATTAATGAAATTATGCCTAATAATGTCGATGTCATTTATGACGAGGACTATCGATTTCCCGCAAGTTGGGTAGAACTTCAGAACCTCTCCGATCGTGATGTGGATATCAAGGATTGGTATTTTTCTACTTCCAATAAAAACTTGACTATGTGGCGTGTGCCAGTGAAATGCGTGATTCCACCGAATGGATTCAAGGTAATCTTTTTCGATAAAGAGGAGAATGTGGCCGATGATCATCTTCATGCGGATTTTGAATTGGAACATAAAAGTGGTCAGCTATTTTTGGTGGACAAGGATGGTAAGACGGTAGTAGACCAAACTGAAAACTATCGTGAAGCTCCTGTCAATCTTAGTTTCGGTAGATGTCTTTCCGATATTGAGAGTTGGAGTTGGTTTCGTCATGCCACTCCTAACGCAGCTAATGAGGATTATTGTTCTGAAAAACGATTTGCCCCTGAGGTAATTTTCGATAAAAAGGCTGGTATTTATAAAAATTCGGTGGTTTTGAAGCTGTCAGCTCCTAAACCTTATAATGAATCCATTTATTATACTTTGGATGGTTCGGAACCTAGTGAATGTTCCGATCTTTATGTTGAGCCGTTGAAAATTGGTAAAACCACTGTGGTCAAAGCGAAGGTCATCTCCGATGATATATTGAGTAAGCCATCCCAAGTGAATACGTATATTATCTCTTCTAGAGAAATTTCTTTGCCAATAATATCCCTTTCCACCGATCCAATTTACTTATGGGATGATACTTTGGGTATCTATGTGGAGGGAAAAACTGGAAAATATTATGATGTTATTGACAGAGAGGCAAATTACATGACGAATAGGCGTCGGCCTTTTTCCATGGAGTATTTTGTTGATGGGAAGAGTGTAGTCAATCAATTATGCGAAGCGAGAATATCTGGTGGGTATACCCGTATTTTTGAAGTCAAAAGTTTGAAGATATACGCTAAAAACCGTTATGGAGACAACCATTTCAACTATCGTTTTTTCTCTGAAAAGAGCTCTATGGAGAAAAAGGGATATAAGTCCCTTTTGCTTAGAAATGGCGGGAACGATTATGATCTGACCATTTTAAAGGATGCCTATTGTCAATATTGGTCCGCTGGAAAGGTGGATGTGGATTATCAGGCATGCCAGTCCGCCATTGTGTTCATCAATGGTGAGTATTGGGGAATTGAAAATATTCGTGAGACGGACAACGAGGATTATTTTGAGGAGAACTACGGTGTCAAGGATATTGATTTGTATGAAAATTATATCCTGAAAGCAGGAACGGAGGATGCTTATAAGGAACTTTGCAGAATTGTGGATGAGAAACCCATTAGTCATAAGAAATTATCTTCTGCGATTGATGTGAATGAATTCCTGAACTATATGTCTCTTGAGGCATTTGCTGGAAATTATGATTGGCCAAGTAATAACCATGTTTTCTGGCGTGATCGAAACAAAGGAAAATGGCGTTGGCTCGTGAAGGATATGGATGGTGGATTCACCTATTGGCCACCAACAGTTGATGATGATATCAGATGGGTGAACTTTAATCCTTTCCATTTTTTGACTAGAACTGAGCCTTATTACTCTTTCAATAATGCCAAGTGGGCAACACAGTTATTGGAACGTATCCTTTCAGATCCCATTATTGAGAGACAATTTATTGAGCGGTTAGCGGTTCAACTAGGTGATATTTTCCATAAGGAAGAGGTTTATCATGTGATAGATTCCCTTTCATCCATCATTGAGGATGAGATTCCTTACCACAAGGAGAGGTGGAACCAATCCCAAAGTATATGGAATTCATGCATGAACCAAATGCCGGAGTGGGTGGAGCATAGGAATGATATCTTGTACGGCATGATGTCCGAATTCTATTCATTGGGGTCGGAAATTCCATTGGAGGTTGTCTCATCAATCAGTAGTGAGAAACATGTAGGTCATCTATCTTTATGTGATCAAAAACTTTATCGGGATCAATTTGATGGCAAATGGTTCCAAAATGATTCTTTCATTGTGAAGGCACAGCCTAAAGTAGATGGTGTTTCTTTTCAAAAATGGATTGTTCGTACCCGTAGTGCCCATCATGATGAGTCTGAGGTTGAGGTGTATGCAAATCCTTTGACCATCCATACGGAGGATAACCTTTCCTATGAGGTGATTGCGCTATATGACAATATGCAGTATGTACCGAATACGAGGGAATATGTTTCCCTTTATCCTAATCCTGTGAAAGATGATTTGACCATAAAAAGGGTAAACTCCTTGGATAGTTCACAGGTTTATATTTATGACTTTACGGGAAATTTGATAAAAATGGATCGTTGTAAAGAGTTGAGCATGGAAACAAAGATTGATATGAAATCGCTCCGAAGCGGCATTTATATTGTTAAGGTCGTCAATGATGTCACGAAAGAAATGACTATGTTTAGAGTAATCAAAGAGTGAAAATAATCGTGTTGGGGTGATAACTAAATATTGAATGTTGCGGATGCAATAATTGGAAATAGTTGTCTGTATTCTTGATTTTAGTTGTTTATTGATACGATTTTCTATGAATATGACGCTTTCTTCTATTTTGAAATATGATTATTTAGTTTTAAATTTGCCGTTGGAAAACAATTGTAGCGGGCAATGTTCATGCTACGCGGGATTAATAATCGTTGAAGTCGAAGTAATTCAGAAAGAATTATGTCAGATAAGAAAAAGATAGCATTTGTGGGAAACACTTCGTTTTCTATGTATAACTTCCGTATCGGTGTTATACGTCATTTCATGAAAACATATGAGGTGGTGGTGATTGCTCCCGAGGACGAGTACTCCGATTTCTTTAGAAATGAGGGTATCCGCTACATTCCTATTGCCATGGATAACAAGGGAACGAATGTGGTGAATGATTTGCGTTTGATGAAATCCCTTTACAAAATATACAAATCCGAGAAATTTGATTTTGTTTTCCACTATACCATAAAGCCAGTTATTTACGGATCTATCGCTAGCTCATTGCAGTCCATTAAAAGTATTGCCATCACAACAGGTTTGGGATTCGCTTTCATGAAGGAGAGCTTGATGAACAAGATAGTTAAAATCATGTACAAAGTGGCCCTCCGTAAAGTTTGTGAGGTGTGGTTCTTGAATCATGATGACCGTGATGTATTTGTTGATAACAAGATTGTAAAGAAAGATAAAACCTATATCCTTAACAGTGAGGGTGTCGATATGGAACATTTCTGTCAAAAAGAGAAATCTCAGGAAGATGGTAAGTTCCATTTCTTGTTGTTCTCCCGTTTGATCAAGGAAAAGGGTATCCGCGAATATGCTGAGGCCGCAAAGCAATTGAGGGCTAAATATCCGAATATGGTCTTCTCTTTATTGGGTAAGATTGATGTGGGTACCAATGGTAACATCTCTTCCGAAGAGATTGATGGATGGGTAAAGGATGGATATATCGATTACAAAGGTTATTCATTGGAGGTGCGCCAATATATCGCTGACTCAGATTGCGTAGTGCTTCCTTCTTACTACCGTGAGGGAATTCCTCGTTGCTTGATGGAGGCGATGAGTATGAAGAAGCCAATTATCACCACCAACAACGTAGGTTGTGTCGAATTGATCGAGGATGGTGTGAATGGATATATGTGTGAGCCTAGATCCGCTGAGGAATTGATGAACAAGATGGAGCAGCTTTACCAATTGAGCGAAGAACAACGTGTCGCTATGGGAGAGGCTGGTCATAATATAATTAAGCAAAAATTCGACGAGAAGATTATTATCTCGGATTATGAAAATAAGATTTTACAGTATATGTAATCCTGTATGAATCTATTCTCCACTCCACGAATGATTTCACTGGCGTTGGCATTCTTTCGCTTTGTGAAAATGTTTTTAGGACTGGTTGTTTTATATCTATCTGTAAAATATTTCGGTACATCATTCGAACGTGATTCATGGGTGCTCTCCATCGCTCTGTATGGTGTGATTGTTTGTTTCCTCTACAATCCCATTAATGAAACTTTTAGGACAAAATATATTTTTCTCAAGGAGGAAAATGGCGAGAAACATGCGGTGAAATCGGTGAATTCTCTGATGAATTTCTTTAATATCACCTATCTCATCATCGCCTTGCTTTTATTTGTTGCGGTAGGGCCTATTACGGGTGTTTTGGCACCTGGTTTTGATACGCCCCAGAGAGAGGCGCTTTCTCTCATGATTTTCGCTTTAATTCCCTATTTTATTTTCCAACAACAAGGCAACATTTTAGTAGCATTGCTAAATACGTACGATTCTTATTTTTATCCTGAATTGGTTTCGTTGTTGGCGAGTCTGATCAACATTCTTTCCATTATCTTTTTGTCCGATAAAATCGGTATTTATGCCTTGGTGGTGGCCACTACGTTGAATGGTCTAATTTTGGTGTCGGTATTGTCGCATATGTTGCGGAAACGGGTCGCTTCCTTTCGGTTAATCTCCCTGGAGAATTTAAAACTCTCCAAGTCATTTGTTATGTTTTCACTACCGATGTATTTGAGTGCCTTTTGTGTTCAGATGTATCTTTTTGTGGAGAAATCGATGTGCACCCATTTTGGAGAGGGAGCGGTTTCTGTTTACGATTATGCGAGACAAATAACGAATTTGCCTCATATAGTCTTTTCATCGATTGTCCCCATTGTGATGACTCCTTTGTTATCAAAGAGTTTCATCGCTGGTAACGAGGATAATTTCTCCGATGAAATGAGACGTTTTATGCGTCTGTTGCTCTATTTTACATTATTCATTGTGGTTTTATTCTTTGTGAATGGCACCCAAATATCCTATTTGCTTTTTTCCGAACAAAACGATGATTTTATCCATATTCTTTCTTATCTAGGCTTAGCAGTATTTTGTTTGGTCTTTTCAATGATTTCAGGCCAGTCTCTTATCGCTAGAGGTTGTGTTACCTCCTATGTGGTGGCCATGATAGTCGGTAATGTCGTTTCCATCGGATTATGTTTTATTTTTTCACGTCGTGTTCCATTGGAGTATTTATCGATGTTTTATCTGATCGGACAGACGATAGCTTCTGTTATCCTTCTTTTTAGGGTTCAGTTGATCAGAAAAAATATGTTGTTGAAAGACTTGTTCTTTATTCTTGTGACAGCGTTTTTATCGTTTGTGGTAGTCTATTTCGCCCAAAAATTGTTCGTCGGAACGCCATTGTTATCCAACGATAAATTATACGCTTCTTTGGATTTGGGAATATGTTCAGTTCTTTTATTTTTTGTAATTTTGTCTTCATTGATGCTTTTCGGTGGCGAAGAGCGTAGTATGATTATTAATTTCATAACAAGGATTAAGAAGAAAAAGCAGTAAGATTATGTTTCCCTATATTCTTTTAATCGTATTGGCTTTCTTATGTGCTGCGACTGACGTTTTTAAAACGAAAAATCGCATTGTCCTTCTTTTACCCTTCTTCATCTATATGTTTATGATAGTGGCCTTCCGTAATCGATTGGGAGGAACCGACTATACCATGTACGAGATGTTTTATACCCGTGTGGTCCCAATTCAAGACTACCTTCGGGGTCTTTATGAGCCATTTTATCGTACTAAATCATTTGAGGAGGGTTTTGTGATTTTCTCTTCTGTCGTCAAATCATTTGATTTTACCAATGGTCCATTCCTTTTGATGTTTGTGGTGGCTTTGGTGAATTTCTGCATTTTCTATCCTTCACTCAAAGAATATACGCCCTATGTGATGATTGCTATCTTTTTCTTCATGTATAAGGCGTTTTTCTGGCATCAGTTCACATTGTTGAGGCAATCTGTGGCTATCTCACTGTTCGCCTTTTCCATACGTTACATCTACCGTAAAGAGTATCTGAAATATATTATTTTGAATGCGGTTGGTGTATCGTTCCATGCGACGGCGTTGATTTTGTTGCCTTTGTGTTTCCTTGTTAATCGTCGTTTAAGTATACGAACTATCTTGCTGCTTTTAGTAGGCGCTTTGTTGATCAGTGTATTGTCGCCAGTCTTGTGGAAATTGTGTATGATGATCGCTTCCGCTGTTGGTATTGGCGATAGATTGATGGAGTACTCCCAGAGTGTAGGAGGCATTAATTCGCTTAACCTTATTGAGATTCTAGCAATCTTGTTCGTCGCATTATTTTATCGAGAGAAATTTGAGCAAGAGGAACCCTATTTTAACATATTCTTCAATTTATTCCTTATCTCATCCTTCTTGATTATATCCTTCTCTTCATTTTACGTATTTGCGAGATTCAAGGAATATTTTGTCATCTCCTATATGGTTCTAATATCCTACTTTATAGGTCACTTAAAGCGGGATCGTGATCGTTGGTCCGCATTTCTCATTCTTTCCGCGTATATCGTTTTAGGTTATTTCCGTTATCTTTTTGTTTTCGACGAAGGAGGGTTACTTCCGTATAAATGGATATTATGGTAGGAGCTGGTATCTTTTCTTCCCAAAACGTTGTGCGATTTATGGCGGATGACTTGTTGGTTTTCGCCTTCTTCTTCATTCCATTTTTGAATATCTCTCCGGTGGCTTGCGGAACAGTTGTTCTCTCCTCCCTCATCTCTATTGCCCTTTCGATTTGTCAAGGTCGGACAAAGGATAATTTATCGGTGAATACGCTATCTATTCTCCTTCTTCTTTTTATGGCCTATTCGATGCTTTTTTCACTACCAGTGATGGAGGATACAAAATCATATGTTCGATTGGTATTTCAGTTGAGGCTTCCAATGTTGCTATTGCCTATAGCGTTTTTATTTAGGGGAATGGCCTCTTTCCATGTCCGTAAGGCGATGGCCTCTTTCGCATTGGGAGCTTATGGCACTGCATTTATTGTCATCATTGTTTTCATCTGTTCTTTATTTTCATCATTCGATAATATCCCCTATTCATCGGTGAATTTGCTCTCTTGTTTCAGATGTGTCGTCTCGATGCTCATTCATCGAACATACATGTGTTTCAATATTATCACGGCATTTCTCATATTCTATTTTTTGCTTTCAGATTCATGGAGTAGGAAGAAGGTAATTCTCTTTACGATAATTTTCCTTTTCACCGCATTCTTTGTCTTTATGACAGATGCCCGTATCGCACTCATCTCCTTTTTATGGATCTTGGTGGCCATAGTTATTCGTGAGGCAAGAAGGTTCTTTAGGGGATGGCTATTCTATGGAGTTGCTGCGGCGGTGGTTTTGTGTATCGTTATTGTTTTGAGCCAAAGCACACGTGTAAACAATGTTTTGGTCTCTTTGATGGATGGTTCCAGACCGTGGCAAGATTTGGATCCTCGCTTCAGGATTTGGAGTTATGGATGGACACTTTTCTCCGAGGGATCTCATCCTTGGATAGGTGCAGGAGCAGGATCTTCCATCCAGATGTTGGCCGATTCTTATGCAAGTGATGCTTTTTCCCGTGGAATGGAGAATAATTGGAATATGCATAACCAATTTTTAGAGGTGTTGGTTGAGAATGGTATCTTGGGATTGGTCTTGTTGGTGGCACTATTGGTGACGCCGCTCTTTCTAAAAAGTAGTCATCGCCTTTTCTTTTGGATTTGGATTCCTGCTTTAGTGATTAATCTTTTCTTTGAATCGATGCTTAGCCGCGCCTATGGTACCTATCCTATTACCGCTATCTTATTATTGGCGGGTTTTATCGATGAAAAGGAGTTGAAATTTACCAATCCTCGGTTACGTAAAGTGCTTACCTGTTTAGCGCTATTGGCGATTACAATATTTTCCGTTAAGTATGTATTGAAGGACAAAACGGAAGTTTTTAATAGTTTCCAACGTAATTTTACCCAAGTGGATGAATTACCGGGTGATGTGCCAGAGGATTTAAAGGGAAACAGTGGTTTGAGAATTGATTCCCAAACTGCAACCACTACATGGCGTGAGTGGGCAACCATGTGGTATATATTCGATCAAAAGGCACTAAATCCAGCGGATCAGGTGACTTTCTCGGTGTACGCCTATATTTCAGAGGATTTTGACGCCGAGCGTTTGTTCATCTCTATTGAGGAGCGTGAGAATGCCATTTGTGAAATCTCTTATGATTATGATAAGCGAGGGACCTGGCAGTTGTTGGAATACACGGGAAGTGGATTACAAGGAAATAGTGCCTTCTTAATCAGTTGTTTTAAAAATCATGCCACTGATTTTTCTAATGTGAAAGGATTTGCTATATTTGCCAAGCCTAAAATCATAATACATCCTTCTAAATGATAACCATCTTTACACCTACATATAATCGGGCAAAATTGTTAGATCGCGTGTATCAATCTTTGAAGAATCAGACTAATTTGGAGTTTGAATGGTTGATTGTGGATGATGGTAGCAGTGATGAAACCAAATCAGTTGTGGATGGATTCATTGCGGAGGGCATTTTGAATATCCGTTATCTTTACAAGGAAAATGGGGGTGTGAGCAGTGCGATGAATTATGGCGTCGCTCATACGGAAAATGAGATATTCTTTCGTGTAGATAGTGATGATTTTTTAAAGGAGGATGCGATCGCACAGATATATGCCCATTGGCCTAGTGTGCGGAATGATGATAAAATGAGTGGTTTGGTCTTCTTGACTGAAACGACTGACGGAAAGTTATTTGGCACTCACCCATTTAAGGACAAATTCAAAACCAATTATTTTGAATATCGTTTTGTCCATGGTGCGGTGGGAGATCGGGCTGAAGTGACTAAAACAGCTGTTTTGAAACAATTCCCATTCCCTTTGTTTGAAGGGGAGAAGTTTTGCCCGGAAGGGGTTATGTGGAACCGCATTGCCCAACATTATGACGCATTGTATATACCTATCGCCATCCATGTCCGCGAGATGGATATGCAGGATTCCATCACCTCTAAGGTGACGGCCACTTTGGAGAAGAATAGCATGGGAACAACCACCTATTATGGTGAGTTATTGAATATGAAACCGATCTCCTTTATCTCTTTTATGAAGAATTCACTGCTCTATTGGAGATATGCTTTGGCAAATAAAAAGGAGGGTTTCACCGAGAAATTTAAGCGTGTTCCGCTGAAATCGCTGCTATGCTTTTTCCCGGCCATAGCGCTTCTTTTGTTAGATCGTATTACACGAAATAAGAGATTTAAGTAAGTTTTTAATACTTGCTTATGCATTGTATCTATTAGTTATTATATTTGTCATCAGTGATTGAATATTGGATGACTATCAGGAAAGTATGAAAGTGAAACAGGTATTTGCCATATTATTGTTTTGCTCTATGGGTCTTGTCGCAAGATCCCAGTCACAGCATGAGCCACAGCTGATCGCACACGCATGCGGTCAATTGGATGGTTATAATTATACCAATAGTGTTGAGGCGATGGAAAATGCCCTAAAGAATGGGTATAAATTTATCGAGGTGGACTTGTTGCTGACCAGCGATTCTATTCCCGTGGGATGTCATTATTGGCCGGATTTCAACGAGATGACTGGATACCCTGAAATGGGTGATTCAGTGCCTTCTTTTGAGGATTTTTCCAACAGACTTATCTACAATCGGTATAGACCTATCAATTGTAATGATATTGTTTACTATCTAGAACAATATCCTGATTGGACGTTCGTAGTGGACAAATTGGATGATGTTGATATTTTGGAGCGCTATTTTGGCCACTACAAGGATAGATTGTTGGTGGAGTGCTTCAGTGAGTATGCCTATAAATCATTGTTGCTCTCCGGATTCAGGCCTATGTTAGCTTGTGATACAGAGACTCTTCGTTCGATTTTTGCTTATAGCATAGAAAGTATGATTAACGGTGAGGCTCCTATCGATTACATAACATGGGACTTCGAAGGTAATTATAAAATGCTGCAGAAATATAAATGTTTTATGTCATTTAAGGTCGCTGGTTTTACATTGGACGATGGGGGGCTCATTTACGATGATATTGCGGATGGCGTTGATTTTGTTTATACAAATGAAGTATTACCAAGGAAAAAAGAATGATGAAACGTTATCTTACATATATTTTGCTTGTGTTCGGTTCTGTATCATTGATCCAAGCAGATCCTTGGGCGGGAGCGGGGGATGTTTATGATCCTTACATAATTACCACCTATGAGGAGTTGTTGGAATTATCGAATCGTGTGAAGGAGGGTAATTCCTATGAGGATACATATTTCCGAATGGAGAATGATATAATAGTTCCCGATGAGGATGAATCTATATGGCAGCCTATCGGTACGCTGATACATCCTTTCGCTGGTACGTTTGATGGAATGTACCATTGTATTGACAACCTCAATTTCCATGATGGAAATTATGTAGGTTTATTTGGATGTGCTAGTCCGATGGCTTATATAAAGAATATCTATATGTCACGTACTAGTGGATGGGCTGTCTATTATATGGGAAATATATGCGGCTTCAACGAGGGTGTGATAGAAAATTGCCATACGTTGAATGGTACGATTTCATGTGGACGTGTCATTGGAGGAATTGTAGGTGTGAACATGGGAATTGTCCGTAATTGTTCCAATAATAGCTATGTGATGAGTATGGTTTCCACGGGTGGTGTGGTAGGTTTCAATAATGGAGAGGTAATTAACTGTAACAATACTAAGAATTTTGATGGAGATTTGGGAACAGGAGGTATTGTCGGTTACAATGGCAGTTTTTCCCATATCCCATGTAACCATCCGGATCAGTTATATGCCTATGTGAATGGTTGTACCAATAGCGGAGAGGTTTTAGGTGGCGAATACTCAGGTGGTATTATTGGCCGAAATGACGGTTATCTATCCAACTGTAAAAATAGTGGCTATGTTGAGGCAACCAATTATGGCGGAGGTATAGCTGGTGTGAATGGCAGTGAGGTAAATGGAGCGGGTTATCTATATAATTCCTACAATATGGGTAATGTCTCTGTAGAGGATTCCATTATGGGAG
>JAKSKY010000074.1 GCA_024401515.1 Paludibacteraceae bacterium
GCTTCGCAAACTTCATCGGCTACTTGTTTATAGATGCTGTCGAAGTGATCGTGGGAGGGCTTTATGATGGCATCAAACGTGAACTGGTGGTAATAGGGCGAGACGATGTTGAACTCCTCGCGGAACATATTCTCTCCAATCCAGTCCATCTCTCCTGTTATTGAACTTCTGTCGGAGGGTATGAGTTGGGACTGCCAGGTCTCGTTTCCTAGTGAATCGGTCGCCGAAAGCACCTCTGTGGATACCAGATAGAAGACATCTATTTTGTCTGTGTCGTAGGGTGTTCCCGATTGATACCACATGGACGGGGAGTCCCATGCTGATTCTTGCGGACGAATCTCCTGAGTGGAATTGTTGTCCGTCTTGGAACCGTTGTGCCTACAAGAGAACATTGACATCATAGCCATTATGACCATGAATATGCTAAATGGTTTCATAAGCATTCTTGATATTTCTCTCTGAAGCTTTATCATACCCACTTGAAGTTTTCTTTTCCTGCGCCTATCTCAAAGTGGAGTTTGGCTATTCCGAGATCCATCTGTGTGTAGCCGATCAACGAGAATCCTTTATTCGCTTTTACGCTATGAATGTTATCGCCTTGCTGATTTTGATATTCGAAGTGGAATTTCTGTTGGTTGACTGCGGTAGGAGCGAGTAGGGCTGCTTTCACTCCATTGCGAAACCATGTTGGGGTGGATTCGCTTCCGTTGCTGACCTCCTTCTCGCTCTTTATCTTATGAGTTTTGCCCGGTGTCTCTCCATAGCCAAGAGCGATCATGCAAGCAATCTTTTCTCCTTTTTCGATGACGTAGCTCTCTTTGACCTTACGGTAGGAGAGCCCTGCCCAACAGGTGTTAAGTCCAAGCTGTTGTGCCAGAAGGACCAACTGCTCTCCATAGTAGCCTACCCGGTAGTCGAGATCATCGGCTTTCTTGCCAATCATCACAAAGTAATTCTCTACGCCTTTGAACTGACCGTAAGCCAGTCCGCCGGAGAATGCCTTCGTTTCGTTGGTGACAAGTTGGATATGGAGATTACCCAATTCATTGCACTCATCAATCTTGGCTTGAAGCGTGGCAATGACTTCTTGGGATAAGGGGTTGTGTATGTAGCGACGTACACTGTGGCGTGCTTCGATGGCTTCTAGTAAATTCATTTTGTGGCTTTGAATATTTTTATAACTATCTTTTGATGACTACTTACCTATGCAGAAATGTTTGAATATATTGCCCAATACCTCGTCTGTTGTGATGGTGCCTGTGATCTCTCCTAAATAGTGGAGACATTCGCGGATGTCTTGGCTTAATAGGTCGCCAGGAATGTTGAGGCTCAATCCCTCTTTGACACGTTCTATGGCGGTGTATGCGTTTTGCAACGCCTCGTAGTGGCGCATATTGGTCACCATCACGTCGTTGTCGCCGATGGCGGGTATCTCCGCTACTTTCAATAGCAGTGATTCCAGCTCTTCTGTGTTTTCATTGTTCTTGGCGGAGATGAAGATTTGGTGGTCACCCATCTCTTTGTAATATTCGGATAATGCATGACAGACCGAATCATCCACCAAATCATGCTTGTTGAAGACGATGATCAATTTTTTGCCCTCCGTGTGTTCCATGATGGATTTCGCCATCTCGTCTAGGTGGTGAAGTGGTTGAGTAGCGTCGATTACCCATAGGACGATGGAGGCTTTGTCCATCATCTTGTAGCTCCGTTCAATGCCTAGGTTCTCGATCTCGTCCGTCGTCTCACGCAAACCTGCTGTGTCGATGAATCGGAAAAGCAAACCTTTGAGTGTGATGGTGTCTTCGATCACGTCGCGGGTGGTTCCGTGGATGTTGGATACAATTGCTTTCTCCTCTTTCAAAAGATAGTTAAGTAGGGTGGATTTGCCCGCATTGGTCTCTCCGATGATGGATACTGGAATACCGTTTTTGATGGCGTTTCCTGTGCTGAAGGAGTCCTTCAGTTTGCCGATCTTAGCGGATATTTCTTCCGCAAGCGCTTTTAATTCAGAACGGTCGGCGAATTCCAACTCCTCGTGGTCACTGAAGTCCAACTCCAACTCCACCAAAGAGGTGAAGGTCAAGAGACGGTCACGGAGTAGCGTCAATTCTTTGGAGAACCCGCCACGCATTTGGTTCATCGCCAAACGGTGGGAGGCACTGTTTTGGGAGGCGATCAAATCCGCTATCGCTTCCGCCTGGCTCAAATCCATTCTGCCATTGGCGAAGGCTCTTTGGGTAAATTCACCATGGGTGGCCATGCGGCATCCGTTGGCCAAAAGAAGCTTTAGGATCTCTTGCTGGATGTATTGGGATCCATGGCAGGATATCTCCACGGAGTCTTCCCCTGTAAAGGAGTGGGGACCCCGGAATAGGGTGGCGACCACTTCGTCCACGATTTCTCCGCTGTTGGAACGTATGGTTCCGAAGTTAGCGGTATGGCTTTTCGCCTGGGCAAGTTTCTTTCCCTCTTTGATGGAGGTGAAAATGGTGTCTGTGATGGCGATCGCTTTAGGTCCGGATAGGCGGATGATGGCGATCGCTCCCATGCCAGGTGCGGTTGATACGGCGCAAATGGTATCGTCGGATATGTTGAATCTTTCCATGTCTTCTCTTATTTTTCCCAACCTTCGAAAATCTCCTCACCATATTGGTTGTGTTCCTCCTTGCTATGGGAAGGGTACCAAACCTGTGCGAAAAATGGATCTCCCTTGGCGATTTCGTCGTAGTTCCAAGGAGATGGCAAACACTCAGGACACCAATGTCCGCCCTCTAGTATGAGGACCGGAGATGCTTTGAATTTGTGTCCGAACTGGCATTCCCACTCCAAAGGGGTGCGGAAGTCTCCCTTTACCATTGTCTCACTTAAACATTTTCCTCCTCTGAAGGCTGCGGCTTGTCGCATATCCTCAATGTCCCATTCTGCCCGAGGTTTTGACTCGTCGTATCCATGGTCTAAGATGATAGGCTCTTCAGAAGGGTGTGAGAGGTCTTGGTGTTTCCAGTCTGGGATGTTTTTCCATGCCTCGATGGATCCGTAATATGCATTGATTCGGTTGGTGTCGTTTTGTTTGATCCACCATTGGGTACCCCATCTCTTTTTATAGGCCATCGGTCTGATGAATGCTTTGATGAGAAAGCCAGGAACAATGGCCGATAGGTGGTAGAACCAAGGTACACTCGCTCCCATTTGTTTGAAGTAGTCGTCGACAGGGACATTTCCGCGGAAATGCAGATGGTCCTCCAAAACCTGCGAATCGACGTACCACATGCCATGGAAATTGCGTAATACGAACCACTCCGGGTTGAATATCTTTTCAGGTTTTGGGCAGTGGATAGCTTTGAGCAGTTTGCACTCAAACTCGTAGTTGCTCATTCGGTATTCAGGACCACTTCCTATGTTGTAGAAATGGTTCCAAAACGTCTCCGACACGCTCTCTTCGCAGAGATTAGCCAGTAGCCTTCCGCTATCTTCGATGGTGGTCCATTCCAATACGCCTCTTAGTGGCACATGGAACATGATTGGATCGAAATTCTTTAAGATGGCGGGGTATAGGATGCCGGATTGACGAAGGCACACCCAATTTTTGATGCCGGATTCAACGATGATACGTTCGGCCACTGTTTTGCTGATACCATAGTGGTCGTAGACGCTGACGCTGATCGGATCTCCGGATCGGCCCCAATGTTTGGGCTCGTTTCGATCACTTAATTGTGCGACGGAACCGATATAGCAGACTTTTATCTTGTCTGCGTTGGGTTGAGCCAAAACCGCTTTGGCCACATGTTCGGCGGCCAATTTATTCACTTTCCTTGTCTTGTTCGGAAAATAGTCCGCTGCCGGGGAGACCATGCCACCTACATGAAGTACATAGTCGGCCCCAGTGGTCGCTTCCAAAACGTCCTCGTATCGGGTAAGGTCACCCCATACGATTTTTACTTTGTCCGCGTAGCGCGCTAATTTCTTTTTGTTGGTTTCGCTTGGACGAACGAGTAGCGTAAGGTCGAATCGGTCCAATCTTTGGAGGAGTTCTTGAAATCCAGCCCATCCCATGGTGCCAGTCGCTCCTGTTATAAATATTCTTTTTTTCATTCCTAAAATAGTTGGGACAAATGTCACATGATGCAAAGATAACGAATAGTTGAGAATTAAGAGTTAAGAGTTAGTAATTAAGAAGCGAATCAATGGGTCGATGTGTCCTAAGAAGCTAATCATGGGAGTAGCCAGATGGAGGAGGATTGTGCTGGGCTATCATTGTTGAGCGTGTGTCAAGCTAGTAATAACCATTGTTGTTGAATTTATTGTGTTGATGCTGATAAAACTTAGTTATAATCTTTTGCTAAATGGTAATGGTTGTATGATATATTTTAAATAAACGCACGCTAAATGATAGGTTTTGTGAATTATATGTCTGAATTAAAAATATTTATGTGAAAGTGTAGGAATAGTGGAAAGAAATTCATATTTTTGTATATGAACGATATGGAATTGTTAACTATTAAAATATTGTATTAATTATGCTAAAAGATGTTATTGGAGAGAACTCCGGAAAAGTATGGCATTTGCTAAATGATAAAGGTGAACTTACCTTCAACCAAATCAAGAAGGATTTGAAGATGAAGAACGAGGAGATTTATCTAGCTTTGGGATGGTTGTTCCGTGAGGATGTTATTTACGCTTACGAGAAGGACGACGCGGTATTGTACGGCCGTCGTTAATTAGATTCTCGTCACAATAAAAAAGGGAAGAGGCAAACTTGCTCCTTCCCTTTTTTGTCAGGACGTTGATTCCTGGGGTATCCTACAATTTGCGTAATTCGAAGATTTTGTCGATGCAGGAAGGAATCTCCTCTCGTCTATGGGTCACGTAGATGAGGCTCTTCTTAGGTTGTTCGCAGAAACGTTCTATTACGTTTCGTGCCCATGCTTTGTGTTGCATGTCTAAGCCATGGAGCGGCTCGTCTAGAATCAGAAGGTCTGGATTTTTCACCAAGGTGCGAGTCAAAAGCACCATGCGTTGTTCTCCGCTGGATATCTTCATGTAGGGTTGGTCTTTTAGATAGGCGATGCCTAGCAAATCCATCCACATTCTTGCGTGTTGGAGCTGTTCCTCCGTACAGGTTCTGAAGAGTCCTACTGTGTCAAATAATCCTGATGCCACAATCTTTTCGCAACTTTGGTTCTCTTGGAAGTAGAGGTGCATCTCTGATGAGATGTAGCCGATGGGACGCTTGATGTCCCAGATGCTCTCTCCAGTGCCTCTTTTGCGGTCGAATATGGTGATGTCTTGGGAGTAGGCGTTGGGGTTGTCAGCGGCCAAAAGGCTCAAAAGGGTTGATTTGCCGGCTCCATTCGGACCTAGCAACGCCCATTTTTCTCCACGTTTGATATCCCAATTCAGATCACGGAAGACATCGTGTCCCTGGTGGGATAGGTTGATGTTCTTCATGCGAAGGACGTACTCGTATTCCCTCTCCTCCTTGTTTACGCTTCCTGGCAGCACCTTAGGCGCTTCCTGCGTGTTGGGAGCCAGCCATTGGCTATATTTATCCACGAATGTTTCGGGGGATCCTATCGCTTCGTAGCGCATCTTCTCCGCTTTCAAGATGTGTGTGGTGGCTGTCGGTATTTCGTTGATGGCCGGCACGACGAAGAGCATCGATTGGATGGCGGATAACTCCACGAAGAAATCGTCCAACTCCTTTCTCATCTTGGCGTCCAATCCGATGAATGGATTGTCGAAGATGATCAGTGCGGGACGTTGCGATAGGAAGAGAACGATGAGTACACGTCTCAACTCTCCGGAAGAGAGCATGATTAGACGTTTGTCCAACAATGGAGTGATGTTCAATTTTTGGAACAACATCTCCATGTATTCCTTCTCTGTTGCTTGTTTGCTCAACATCTCGGCTACCGTTGGTGTCGTTTCGTTCTCTAATGCGTTGAAACGTTGTTGGTAGTACATGTTTTTGTAGTCAGCCAATAAATAGGCTGATTCGAAACATACCTTTTTGATGCGGTCGGTAGGATAAAATTTCCCTTTGAACCCATACTCCAATTCTCCTGCTTTGGTGGCGTATTTGCCAGCCACATAATCCGCCAAGAAACTCTTGCCCGCGCCGTTAGGACCAATGATGCACCATTGTTCTCCCTTGTTGACGCTCCAATTGATGGGTTCTATAGGATCCATGCCAAAAACGCGTGGCACAGCCTCTTTGAAACTGAATAATAGCTCTTTCTCCATGATTATCTTTTCATTGCCCTGTCCATCTGACGTTTGTCGTCTTTCTCTTTGAGGGAATCACGCTTGTCATACTCCTTCTTTCCTTTGGCTACCGCTATCTCCAATTTGGCTAAACCCTTTTCGTTGAAGAATAGTTTTACGGGAACGATGGTGAATCCAGTCTCCTTGGTTTGTCTGCGGAGTTTGGTCAACTCCCTTTTGGTGAGAAGCAACTTTCTGTCTCTCTTTGGAAGGTGGTTGTTGTAGGTTCCGTAGAAATATTCGGATATGTTCATGTTCTTCACCCATAGCTCCTCATTGTTGAAGTAGCAGAAGGTATCGACAAGACTTGCCTTTCCTAAACGGATAGATTTGATCTCTGTGCCCACCAAGACGATGCCTGCCTGGTATTTGTCGATTAATTCGTAATCGAAGGTGGCTCTCTTATTCTTGATGACGATATCGTTTTTTAGTTTTTCCATGTTTGAATTTTATAGACTCATTAAGATACTCATCAACTTTTCCATAAGAAGTGGTACGGAACAGATGATAAGGAATGCGTATATGGTGAATTTCGTATGATTCTCCTCCTCTAAATCTGGGAAATGGCTTGAAATAGAGTGCCATATGACGTATGGAAGTACCGCCAATGCCGCATAGATGAAGAAGAACTGTATGATTTCGTATATGAATTTTATGATAAGAAAGAGGGCGAAAGGATAGGCTACGATCCTAGCGCTGGCTGGGTAGCATGGCTTTTTCTTGAAAATCTTCTCGGTGAGTTTGCCGCTTACCAGCAACACGGCTATATGGTATCCGATAAATATGCTGGAAATGCAGATGACCAATCTTTTGCTACACTCCTTCAACAATGTTTCGAACGTGAAATTGTCAATGCCCATGATGGCGTTGAAGAGCATGGCGGCCAAGACACAACACATGAAGGGCAATATGATTTTGACCCTTAGATGGCCAATGGTGGCGTTTTCTAGGGCGATGAGTGACCATTCCGTTTGGGGGGATTTGATCAGTCTGATTATTTGCTTGAGCCTCTCTTTCATGCGTTCTTTAATTGCTTCGGCAAAATTAAGGATTTTCTACTACTTTTTATCATGATGATTGAATTGAGAAGAATAGTTTTGTTAAAAATATTTATAAATAGGATGGAAGTGGTGCTTCTTGGCGCTTGAGGGGCTCTTTTGTTTTGCGCACCTCTCTTTTTTCTCTATTTTTGTGACATAGGGAGGCTTGAGTTTTCCTATGGTAAAAAGAATAATTATGGCATTGATTCAATTGAAGAATAGAGACATGGAGGCGTTGGTCTTACCTGATGTGGGCGGACGTGTCGTTTCCTACCATCGAGTAGGGAAGCCCAATGTTTTGGAGAGTGACCCTTCGATGTGGAATGAACCGACGGAGGAACGCTTGGTTCCTTCTCCTTCTATGTTGGATTTTAAAGGATATAATGGACATGAGGTTTGGGTGGGCCCACAAAGTCAATGGTGGAAACAGCAAACGTTGAACAAGGAGAAGATTGATTCAGATCTATTTTGGCCACCTGATCCGTATATCAGCTTTGGAAACTATGATGTGGTGGAGCAGAGCGAAAACGCTGTGACGATTGTGGGTGAACCCTCTCCAATTAGTGGTGTCCGTATGACTAAACGGGTCGTTTTGGAGGAGTCCGGTGCGCTCTTCTTTGAAGTTGAGGCTGAGAATATCAGAGAGAGCGAGGTGGCTTGGGATTTGTGGCTCATCACACGTGTGAATGGCCATAATCCTAATTTCGTTCCTGTGGCTTCCGAGTCGGATGTCTTCTTGGGTGAACCCTCCCATCCATACCAGGGCCGTCCAACCTATAAAGTGGAGAATGGGTATTTCTCCTTCACCCCGTTGGTTAATGACGGTAAGTATGAAGAGTGTACGGGAAAGGCTTATATCAAAGCGTTGAAACCAATCATCATTGCCCATTGCGGAGATGAAAGATTGACTTTGGAGTTCGAACATCATGATTGGGATACGATTCATCCGGAGCAGGCTGAAATAGAGCTCTATAATTTTGTCCATAAGGAGGCTGCCAAGTCTTTGTTGGAGCTGGAATACCATACGCCGTACAAGAAATTGGCGCCACACGAGACGATTCGTACATGGTCCCGTTGGACCCTTACCCCTTTGAATGGTGAAATGATTTGATTGTATCACTCAATTGTAAATATATGAAACGACTATTTTTATTTTTGGTGAGTTTGACGTTGGGTCTCTCTGCCGTTTCCGCTCAAGAGAAGGTAAAGAATGCCTACTACATAATTAAGGATGGCGTCTTTCAACCTGGCGTGAAGGTGGATAGTACGCTCTATTGTCCATTGGAGGTGACCTCCCATGATGGCTATTTGAGTCTTAAGAAGAAGAACTTGTATTATCAACGTCTTCGCTTGTTGATTGATCCATCCAATAAAACATTGGTTTTGAAGGATATGGATTTAGTTGTTGAATACAAATTACCGGAAACGGCGCTTTGCGACTCT
This sequence comes from Paludibacteraceae bacterium, assembly GCA_024401515.1. Lineage (GTDB taxonomy): Bacteria > Bacteroidota > Bacteroidia > Bacteroidales > Paludibacteraceae > UBA1181. Next base: position 8,751 of record JAKSKY010000074.1, read on the forward strand.
ACCCATTGGATGAACCTTTACAACAATAGGTGTCTTAAAAAGTGTATGCCAACTATGTCGATTGTCGCTTTTTCCAGTGAGAATTATCTTTGTTCCCGTGTCTATATTGATGGTAAATTTGATGTGAATACGGCCAAGGATTTTGTGACTTTCAGCCATTTTTCATATCCGCTTTATGAAAAGCAAGTGGCTGGTGTGGACATTCGTTATATGGATCGGTGGGAGTGGCAGAATTCGGCGGATGATATTGTGCCGGATTCATTGTGTATCAAGAATTTATATTATGTAAAAAGCGCCGCACCAAGAAGGGCGATTTTTGCCACTCAGTTTGATGGTACGAATTCTTGGGATGAGTACCAAAATACGCCAGGCTATGGAGGTAAGGTGCAATTAACCTCCAATAATGATGATAACTATGCGCCAGAGGTGAAACTTATGTATATGGACCAAAACGATAATTGGACCGGGTCGGATGGATCTGGCTATTTGGCTTCCGAATTGATCCATAGTCTTTTAGTGAAAAATAGAGCTTTATACAGGTGGGATGTGAAGGAGACGGATACCATGTTCTTTACCCCTATACAAATTCCTAAGGGTGTCCGTAACCTTGATTTCGAGTGCTTGGTGCGTGTGGATAGAAGAGTGAAGGAGGGTGCGAAGAGTGAAAAGTTGCCGATTTACATCCAGTACGATAACTCCAAGCAGTTGGTCGAATTGTTTAATGATACGATTCCGAATATCTATACTGAAAAATCAGTTAGAAAGATTGTGCCGGCTGGCGCAAAGAGTTTCAAGATCTTTTTCTTGCAGGCGCCGACAGCCTCCTATGTGGTGGATAATTTGATTATCTCCACCAAGGATCCTATTGTGGCTACAAAACCTAAAAGTGGTCCTGTGGCGGGCAAACCGGTAGTTCCTAAGCAGAAAAAATAATTCTGCTATTGGGTAAAATAAATAGGGCGATTCTCTTCTGAGAACCGCCCTTATTTATCTCTAAGCGTTTGCCTTATTTCTTGCTCATCTCCTCAGCGGCCAACTCAGGGTCGATAAGGATACGTCCGCAATACTCGCAAACGATGATCTTCTTTCTGATACGGATATCCAATTGTCTTTGAGGCGGAATCTTGTTGAAGCAACCACCGCAAGCGTCACGCTCTACAGCAACGACAGCCAAACCGTTTCTTGCGTTCTTTCTGATTCTCTTGAATGCGGTAAGCAATCTCTCCTCGATCTTTCCCTCGATCTCCTTAGCCTTGTCGCGCAAGTTCTCTTCCTCTTGCTTGGTCTCGGAGATAACCTCCTCCAACTCTTTCTTCTTCAAGTCTAAGTCTTCGTTTCTCTCAGAGATAAGTCTCTTAGCCTTCTCTAATTCCTCTTTAAGGGCGCCTGACTTGTTGATAGCCTCGTTGATACGCTTCTCGCTCAACTCGATCTCAAGTGATTGGAACTCGATCTCCTTAGCAAGGTTCTCATATTCGCGGTTGTTACGAACATTGTCTTGTTGCTCCTTGTACTTAGCGATAAGTGACTTTGAGTTCTCGATGTCCGCCTTTCTTCCTGTGATGGAAGAATCGACTTGTTGAGCCTCCTCGGTCAAGTTAGCGACACGTGTGTTCAAACCTGCGATCTCATCCTCCAAGTCTTGAACCTCCAATGGAAGGTCACCTCTCAATGTCTTGATCTTATCGATCTCGGAGTTGACTAATTGAAGATCGTAGAGCGCCTTTAGCTTCTCCTCTACAGTAATCTCTTTAGAATCTTTCTCTGACATACTTTATAAGTAATTTATCGGATTTGTTTTACTTTCTGATATATGGACTGCAAATTTAGGATTATTTTTTGAAATTATCTCAAAAAATATCTCTTTTGTGAACTGTTCTGACTCAAAATGTCCGATATCCGCCACAATAATCCTTCCTTCCACATCAAAGAACTGGTGGTATTTGACATCAGCCGTGATGTAAACGTCCGCTTGCGCTTGGATGGCGTTCTCTATGAATTCGGCCGCTGAACCGCCGCAAAGCGCAACTCTTTTTATCATTTTACCCGTTGGGATGGCGGTGTATCTGACACATCCTACGTTGAATTTTTCCTTGAGAAGGGATAAAAATGTTTGGGCATCCACTGCCTCGTTTAGGGTGCCGACCACACCCAATCCAATCTCTTCTCCGTTGATTTTCTCAACTTCAAGGGGAGACTCTATTTTGAGTTGTAGCTTCTCCGCCATCTTGGCGCTTACGCCATGGGCGGCTTTGTCCAGGCTGGTATGGCTGGCGTAGATGGCTATGTCTTGTTTGATGGCCTTGATGATGCATCGTTCCACATAGTTGCGGCCACAAATCTTTTTTTGTCCTCTGAAAATGAGCGGATGGTGCGAAACAATCAAATTACATCCTTTACGGATCGCTTCGTCGATTACCTCTTCCGTCACATCCAATGTGATGAGAATGCCGCTGATCTCCATCTCCGGATCACCAACCTGCATGCCGCAGTTGTCATAACTCTCTTGGTAGCAGAGAGGAGCCTGCGCCTCTATCAATTGGGCGATTTCTTTTACCTTCATACCTATTTCTTCTTCTTTAAAGTGATGACCGTATAGGAAGGTGATATGCCTAGTCTGGCTGGCATTCCGACGCAACCAAGGCCGCGGGAGACATTGATTTGTTTCCCTTTGCTCTCGAATAGACCGTCCCAATATCTGATCATTAAACGTGATGGGGAAATCTTGAACCAAGGGGTGTCGATTCCGACCTGTCCGCCATGGGTGTGTCCGCTTAAGGTAAGTTGCACATCCGAAGTGTCGCGTACACCACGCTCCCAAGTGGAAGGGTCGTGGGAGAGTAGGATTTTCACTTTGTATGGTTCCGTTCCTTTGTAGGCTTTCGCGAAGTCCGCCTTGTTCTCCAAATGTTTGGAGGTTCCCCAATTCTCCACACCGATAATGGCGATGGTGTCATTGCCGCGGGTGATCAGATGGTTGCTGTTGAGCAGAAGTTTGAATCCGAAGTCGCGGATCTTCTGACGTATCGCGATTTCGTTCATGGATTTATAATCTTCATCCTCCCACTCGTAATAGGTACCGTAGTCGTGGTTGCCTAGAATGGCCAATTTAGTGTCTTTGCAATGGAGCATATCGAAGAGCTCGTTCCATCCGTTGCATTCAGTGGCGAAACAGTTGACCATGTCTCCTGTAAAGACCATGATGTCGGGGTGTTGCGCCTCCATCTCTTCAAATACTGGCCTTAAGCGATCTTGTGATTTGGTGAAACTACCAAGGTGCAAATCGCTGAGTTGTAATATCCTATAACCGTCAAAAGAATCGGGGAGCCCTTCTATTTCAACGGTGACCTCCTCTTTATGAAAATTGAAACGTCCGAAATTGATGGCGTAGAATACGGTAAGGAAGGCTATGACAGCCGCTCCGTATCCCGCATATTGGATCTTACGGTTTTTCTTTCCCGATAGGAAAAACACCAAATCGAATGTGCAAAACGCTAATTTCGTGAGGTATACCATGCCGAGTACGCACACAAACATGATCATTTTGTAGTGTGTCGTAGGCGAAATGATGTGGTTGATGTTGAATAGAATCGCACACGATGTAATCAGAAAATAGGCTGAGATAATCCAATGCAGAATCTTGGTGGATTTATTTATCCTATTGTGCATAAACCTGAAAAACAGGTAAATGTCAGGTAATAAAACCAACAAGATGATGAATATCAGTGTGATGGGATAAACGTGCATATCTCCTTATTTTCTTAATTCAAGAGCGACCACATTCTCCACGTGGTGGGTATGAGGGAACATATCCACTGGTTGTACGGCGGTCACTTTGTATTTGCAGTCCAAAAGGTTCAAATCTCTTGCTTGGGTAGCCGGATTGCAGCTTACATAAACGATACGTTTAGGCTCCGCGTTGAGGATGGTCTCCACCACATCAGGGTGCATGCCATCGCGCGGAGGATCTGTGATGATCACATCCGGTTTGCCATGCTTGTCGACGAATTCCTTGGTGAGAATGTCTTTCATGTCGCCCGCATAGAACAATGTATTGTCTATCTTATTGTTCTCCGCATTCACTTTCGCGTCCTCGATCGCCTCTGGCACATATTCGATACCGATCACTTGCTTGGCCATCTTGGAGACGAAGCAGGCGATGGTTCCCGTACCGGTGTATAGGTCGTATACCAATTCGTTACCGGTCAATTGAGCGAAGTTACGGGCTACTTTATAGAGTTCGTAAGCTTGTTGGCTGTTGGTTTGATAGAAGGATTTAGGACCGATTTTGAACTTTAATCCCTCCATCTCCTCGAAGATGTGGTCTCTGCCCTTGAATACGAATGTCTCTTGGTCGGTAATCGTGTCATTGCACTTGCCGTTGATGACATAGATGAGGGAGGTGATTTGAGGGAATTGCTCCACGAGGTGGTTGAGCAATCCTTCGCGTTTCTCCTTGTCTTCATGGTAGAATACCACGGTCAACATCACCTCGCCTGTGCTGGAGGTGCGTACCACAATGGTGCGAAGGAATCCCTCCTTGTTCCTCAAGTCGAAGAATGGAAGGTCGTGGGCGAAGGCGTAGGCCTTGATGCAGTCGCGGATTTGGTCGCAGATTTCGTGTTGTAGGTGGCACTTGTCAATGTCAAGCACCTTGTCGAACATGCCCGGAATATGGAATCCCAAGGCGTTCATATTGTCGAATTTCTCTCCGTTCGCCACTTGCTCGTAGGTCAACCACTTCTTGTTGGAGAAGGTGAATTCCAGTTTGTTGCGGTAACGGATGATGTTTTCAGAACCTAGGATAGGGGAGATTTCGGGAAGTTCCACCTTGCCGATACGGGTCAAGTTGTTGTAGACTTGCTCTTGCTTCGCCTTGATTTGATCCTCGTAGGGGAGGATTTGCCATTTACACCCTCCACATATGCCATAGTGCGAACAGAAAGCCTCCGCACGTCTATCGGAGTATTTGTGGATCTTGGTCACACGACCCTCCATGTAGCTGTTTTTTTTACGTGTTACTTGTAGGTCCACAATGTCGCCAGGTACCACAAATTGCGTGAATACAACCATGTCGTTGACACGGGCGATAGCCTTTCCTTCGTTAGCTACGCCTGTGATCTCTATATTTTCCAAGAGTGGAAGTTCCTTTTTACGTCCCATTTCTTATTGTAATTATTTTATAAATAATGCCTTGCAAAGATACGAAGAATTAAGATTTAAGAATTATGAATTAAGAATAATTTGTACACCAAATTGCTGCATTTTCTTGATTTAGAATGTTTCTTGACATGTAGAAGTTGCAATTGAGCCATCTTATTTTATGTGTATGCGTGTGTGTTGACATCTCTATAGTCAAAAGTTTGACGAAATAATCAAAAATTTTTTATAAATATTTAATCAAATAGACCAATACTTCGCTTGTTTTTGGTAACTTAGCAGCCAAAGGCTGCGAGTCCACATCAATCATGTGCTTTTGAAAGGCTCGCAACCCAATCTTGAAACGATGATGCAAATTGTAAGAGTCCTCGAAACACAGGTAGATGATCTGTTGCGATTTGATGAATTGTCAGAGATAGAATCAAACGTAGAGTAACCATTGGATTAAATTCAAATGACTTCAAAAGAAATATGAAGATAGACAACAACACCGATATACAGGGCATGAAGGCTATTGAATTTTTGCCAACTCTCGAAAACGAGCAGAGGTTTACAGATGTTGTGGGTATGATTCGACAGACTCGGCCGAATGTTATCCGCATTGCTAATACTGCTCTCTTCGAACTCTACTGGAAGGTTGGTGGATATCTATCACAAAAGATAGCTGATGCGGAATGGGGAGATGGCATTGTTCGTCAACTTGCTGATTACATCTGCAATAAATTCCCTGACATCAAGGGTTTCTCTGACAAGAATCTTTGGCGTATGAAGCAGTTCTATGAGACCTATGTAGAGAATGCAGAAAAACTCTCAGCACTGCTGAGACAAATTAGTTGGACAAATCATCTGACTATTAAGTCTCGTTGTAAAACGTCAGTAGAACGCGCATTTTATCTGCGAAGTTTCTCGCCTACTATGGTGGCAGAATATCAACTTTGTCTGCCTAACAAGACGCTCCTTCAACAGAAGATGAGGAAAATAGAAGATGAAATGGATCAGTTAGATAGTAACACCTAATTGTCATATTTGGAAATAAAGGCCGCAACAATAATGAATAAATTCACTATACAGCAGCTCCAGCAGATGCGAGAATCCGAAGACCGCGTTGAGTTCAAGGCGGGCGAAGGAGGCAACGTTTCCTACGATGGTCGAGGCAAGACCAATCCAAAGGATCGTCGCCGCTGCATCCTTGGCTATGTCATCGCCCTTTGTAACGAAGGTGGCGGTCGTTTGGTCATAGGTATGCACGACAACTTTCCGCATCGTGTCACAGGTACTCGCCAAGCACAAGATGCCATCGGACAGCTGGAGTCGGACATCTATCGAGACACAACCATTCGTCCAGAGATATACGAACTCTACGACGAAGAGAATCGTCGTGTGCTTGTGATTGAGGTTCCTTCACGCCCTATCGGTAAAGTCTTCAAATTTGAGGATGTACCATTGATGCGTGTTGGCGAAGAACTCAAGCCAATGTCAGATGCTATGTATCTCAAGATTCTGCAGGAGTCAGAACCAGATTTCTCCGAGAAGGTTTATAAATCAATAAATAGTATATAATTAATTTAGTATGACAGTACAAAATAAAAGATATATTTTTTCCGGACATGAATCCTTTCCTTGTAAAACGCTATGGTTGAAGAAAGGTTATGATTTTGTCGTTCAAGGAAAAGACTTCA
>JAKSKY010000075.1 GCA_024401515.1 Paludibacteraceae bacterium
GTTCCGTCTCCCAACCGAGGCTGAGTGGGAGTATGCAGCTTATGGTACTAAGGCTATTGAAGGTGAGGAGAACTATCAAGAAAGAAAGATATTCCCTTGGTACGGACACCAAATGCGTAACCCTAGCAAGAAGGTTAAGGGTCAAATGTACGCTAACTACGTCCGTGGTCGAGGTGATATGATGGGTATGGGTGGAAACTTGAATGACCACGCTACTATCACTGCTCCAGTAGATGCATTCTGGCCAAATGAGTTCGGTTTGTATTGTATGGCTGGTAACGTTAACGAGTGGGTATTGGATGTATATCGTGTGTTGTCAAGCGATGATGTTCAAGAGTACAACCCATTCCGTGGTAATGAGTACAAGGTTGCTCTTAAGCAAGCTGAGACCATTGATGGTGTAGAGGTTATGGTACCTCAAATCGATAGCTTGGGTCGTGTGATCTTCGCTTACCCTGTATCTAGAGATTCTGCAGATGCATATGCAAGATTGGATGTTCGTAACTACCGAGATGGTGATGCTGCTAGCTCATTGATTGAGGATGATTGGACAGCTATCGAGGATCCAGATAAATCAACCAGAAAGTTGTATCTTTCAGATAACGTTGAAGGTGTTGACGATAAGGATGCTGATAGAAACAGCTGGTTGGCTTCTAGAATTTCTAATACTACCCGTGTTTACAAGGGTGGTGGTTGGAAGGACCGCGCTTACTGGTTGAACCCAGGCCAAAGAAGATATCTTGAGCAAACTGAATCTCGTAGCGATATCGGTTTCCGTTGCGCAATGAGTAAGGTAGGTGCTGAAGACGGTGACGTAAGATAATGTATTTCATAGATAAGAAAAGCCCCTCTAGTAGGGGCTTTTTTTATTTTATGAGGTTACAAATCCGCAATTCTTTGTATTTTTGTTAGACATTACTATTCTAATAATCTTTGCTAATCATTGAGTGATGGAGATAAAAGAGATATACGATATTTTTTGCCAATATCCTACAGTAACTACAGATAGCCGTAACTGTCCAAAGGATTCTATTTTTTTCGCCTTGAAGGGAGAAAACTTTAATGGAAACAAATTTGCAAAAAACGCTTTGGAACAAGGTTGTGCTTATGCTTTTGTCGATGAAGCGGAATATGCCGATAATGAACATATCCTCTTGGTGGATAATTGCTTGCGTACTCTTCAAAAGTTGGCGGAATACCATCGTATTCAATTGGGTATAAAAATCATCGGTATCACAGGTAGTAATGGTAAGACAACTACGAAGGAATTAATTGCCGCTGTCTTGTCTAAAAAGTATCATTTGACTTATACCAAGGGTAATCTCAACAATCAGATCGGAGTGCCTTTGACCTTGCTTTCCATGAAGCGTGAGCATGAATTGGCTATCGTGGAAATGGGTGCTAGCCATCCTGGCGACATCAAGGAACTTGTCGATATCGCTCATCCTAATTTAGGCCTTATTACCAATGTGGGCACTGCCCATATCTTAGGTTTCGGGTCTTTTGAGGGTGTGCTCAATACGAAATGTGAGTTGTATGATTATTTGAAAAAGAATAACGGAAAGGTCTTCTATCATAATGCAAATTCATATTTGTCCGAAAGATCCAAAGATATGGACAGAATCGCTTATGGCAAGGGATCTTCCACTGAGGCTCTCTTGATAGGCTCCGATCCTTTTCTTACTATTTCTTGGAATGGTATGGAGATCAAAACCAATTTGATTGGCTCGTATAATTTTGAAAATGTATTGGCTAGTATCGCGGTCGGTAGCTATTTGAATGTTGAAGCTAAAGATATTGTCTCCGCTTTGACTGAATATACGCCAACCAATAGTCGTTCACAATTCCTCAAAACCGCAAAGAATGATTTGATCGTTGATGCCTATAATGCGAATCCAACTAGTATGTCCGCGGCTTTGCATAATTTCCAAGCCATGAAGAATGACCGTAAGGTCGTTATCCTTGGTGATATGAAAGAACTTGGACACGTTAGTGAGGAGGAGCACCAAAAGATAGCTGATTTTGTCGCTGGCATGAATTTGCATTCCGCATTTTTAATTGGTCCGAATTTTGAAAAGACCCAATCAAGTGCATATAAGTTCAATTCGGTGAGTGATTTGGTTGCCTATTTGAAGGATCATCCGATCTCCGATTCATTGGTGCTCGTCAAGGGTTCTAATAGTATGAAACTGACAACTTGTTTGGACTCTCTATAAGCCGTCACTTTCAACGTTATATTTTACTTATCGTTTGGAATTAATTATTCATCCTCCTATTGCTGAGTTGGTCATGAAACAGTTTTTATTATTGGCTCTATTCATATTTATTGTTTTCGCGTATCTCCTTTTGGTGTGGTATCGTAAAAAGAATAGCGAATCAAAACAAGAGGTTGCGCCTGATGTCAAGCCAGAGCCTTCCGCACCTTCTGCACCTACCGCTCCAGACGAGTGTTGTGGACAACATGAAGTTTGTGAGAAGGAGTCCTTGCTCAATACGAAGGTGAAACCTGAATATTATGATGACGAGGAGTTGGATGCTTTTATCCAAAGAGACCCGACTACCTATTCTGAGGAGGAAATCGCCCAATTCCAAAATATCTTATATACGATGAAGGAGTTTGATGTGGCCGGTTGGCTAAAAAGCCTTCAATTGAGACAAATAGAGTTGCCTGAATCAGTCAAGGATGAGGCGCTTATGATTGTCTCGGAGAGACGTTCCGCAAAGTAGTATTTAATCATTTATATTAATGAAAGAACGACTGATCGCATTACTCTCCCATTACCTATTTTGGGTAGTTTGTTTTGTAGCTATCAAACCTGTTTTTTTGTTGTGGCATTGGAGTGAATCACAGCAGTATTCATTCAAAGAGTGGTTGTTGACGATTTATCATGGGTTCCCGATGGATTTATCCATGGCTGGGTATCTGTCACTGCCCATCCTTCTGATCATTCTTGTTTCATGCTTCTTTGCCCAATCTAGAGCTTTCTCGAAGGCGTCGAAGGTTCTCATGGTTCTTCTTATCGTCCTTTTTGTCATCCTATTCTCCGCGGATTTGATGCTCTATAAATATTGGGGATTCCGCTTGGATACTACGCCTTTGTTCTATCTCTCTTCTCCCAAGGATGCGGCTGCAAGTGGTACCATACTAGATTATATTCTCTCACTAGTTGTCTTTGGTGCAGCCCTGGCAGCCACTTTGGCTCTTTATTTGAAAGTAGTTGCGCCACGTTTTCATTTCTCCGGAAAATCATTGGGAACACTTCCGATCTCCATCCTGATAGGCGGTTTGTTATTCTTGGCCATTCGTGGTGGCGTAGGGGTATCCACTATGAATGTGGGTAGATGTTACTTTAGCCAGCATATTTTCCTGAATCATGCCGCTATTAATCCTGTCTGGAATTTTTTGGATGCATCCCTTCGTTCCGATCGTTTCGAGGATAAATATCGCTTTATGAATGAAGAGGAGAAGGTTTTTCTGATGAAGAATAATTCTCCGATGGAGGCAGATTCCTCCTCTGTCCGTTTGCTCAAGATGGAGCGCCCTAATGTGGTCTTGATCATCATGGAGGGGATCGGTTCCAACGTGGTGGAGACCTTAGGTGGTGTCGAAGGCGTGACTCCTCAATTGGGTCGTTTAATGTCGGAGGGAGTCCTCTTCACCCATTTCTTCGCGAATAGTTTCCGGACTGATCGTGGCTTGATATCCATATTAAGCGGTTACCCCGCTCAGCCTACTACCTCTGTCCTTAAATATCCGACTAAAAGCCACCATCTTCCTAAGATTGCCACCTCTTTGAAGCAAGTTGGTTATGACCTGGCCTTCTTTTATGGCGGTGACGATAATTTTACCAATCTTCATTCCTATTTGGTGGATGCCGGATTTGAAACCATCGTTTCGGAAAAGGATTTTAGCCGTTCTGAGTTGTCGACTAAGTGGGGAGCCTACGACCATGTGGTATTGGATCGCCTATTCCGTCATATCCAGGAACAAAAGAGTTATCCATTCTTTAAAACGGTTCTGACCTTGAATAGTCATGAGCCGTTTGATGTGCCGATGAAGAAGTTAGAGGAACCCTATTTGAACTCTGTGGCATATACGGACAGCTGCATAGGTGATTTCGTAGGTAAACTTCGAGCAAGTTCGGTTTGGGATAGTACATTGGTGGTGATATTGCCTGATCATGCTTTTCGCTATCCAAACGATTTGTCCAGTTCCTGCGTGGAACGTCATGAGATACCGATGTTGTGGTTAGGCGGTGCTTTGGCTTGCGGTCCGATGCGGGTGGATACAATCTCTTCCCAAATGGATTTGGCTAAGACGTTTCTTCGTCAGTTGAATGTGGATGCCTCCGATTTTATTTTCAGTAAGGATATTTTCTCGGAGAATTCCCCTCATTTCGCCTATTACGCATTTCCTGATGGTTTCGGATTTTTAGATACAAGTGGGGTGGCTATTTATGATAACGCCGCTCAGAAGGCTTTGCGTAGCGATAATGATACTTTGTTGCTTCGTGGAAAAGCTTTCCTGCAGCATTTGTATGATGATTTGTCTAAAAGATAATTGGGTGAGTCTATGAAGTGTTATAATTGTGGCGCCACGATTCCGGATGGTGCGAAATATTGCCTCAATTGCGGCCGAAAAATGGGAGACGGTGGCAATGGTTCCTCTTCCAATTTCGAGGGGAAGAAGGAGTGTTTGGACGCTTCTAAAAAAAGAAAGGGAACGCGAATTACGTTCCCTCCTCTCTTGCAATGGATATTCTCTATTGCCTTAATCCTTTTGCTTGTTATTGTTTTCCTCCATTTTAAGTAACTCATCCGTGTCGTAAAGACTCATGTGTGGGTTCTTCTTCGGATAGTCGATCGTATAATGGAGTCCGCGGCTCTCTTTGCGTTGGGAAGCGGCCTTGATGACCAAATATGCGGTGTTGATGATGTTTCTCAACTCGCAGATTTCCTTGGAAACTACTGATCTTTGGAAGAGGTTCTCTGTCTCTCTGTAGATGATTTCCAAACGGTCATACGCACGTTTCAAACGAAGGTTGGAACGGACGATACCTACGTATGCGTTCATGATTTGGTTCACCTCCTTTTCGCTTTGGGTGATGAGCACCATCTCTTCGTTGAGGGAGGTTCCTTCGTCGTTCCACTCTGGAATCTCTTCGTTCCATGAAAGGGCTGGTAAATATTTCAAGGCATCTTTAGCCGCCGCATCCGCGTAAACAACCGCCTCGATGAGGGAGTTGGAGGCCAAACGGTTGGCGCCGTGCAAACCTGTACATGAACATTCTCCTGCGGCATATAGGTTGTGGATGCTGGTTCTTGCGTTCAAGTCTACCTTGATGCCACCGCAAAGGTAGTGTGCGGCAGGTGCGACTGGAATATAATCCTTGGTGATGTCGATGCCCAATGATAGGCACTTGTTGTAAATTGTAGGGTATTCACGCTTGGTTGTCTCCGGGTCTTTGTGGGTCACATCCAAGAATACGTGCTCGTCTCCTGTAATCTTCATCTCATTGTCGATGGCGCGCGCCACAACGTCTCTTGGAGCGAGGGATCCTCTAGCGTCATACTTCTTCATGAAGGCTTCGCCTTTCTTGTTGCGGAGAATACCTCCGTAACCGCGCATGGCCTCTGTGATTAGGAAGGATGGACGATCACCTGGATGATATAGGGCGGTCGGGTGGAATTGAACGAATTCCATATCCTCCACAAGACCCTTCGCGCGGTAAACCATGGAGATTCCGTCTCCAGTGGCAACAGGAGGGTTGGTGGTGGTTTGGTAGATGTTGCCGATACCACCCGTGGCTACCATGGTGATCTTTGCCAAGAAGGTGTGTACGTGGTTGGTGCGGATATCCAAAACATAGGCGCCGTAGCACTCGATGTTTGGTGTGGTATGTTTTACCAATTGGCCCAAGTGGTGTTGGGTAATGATCTCGATGGCGAAGTGTTGGTCGTAGATGTCGATGTTCGGGTGCTTCTTGACCGCCTCGATCAAACTGTCTTGGATCTCCTCTCCGGTGTTGTCCTTGTGATGGAGGATGCGGAAGTCGGAGTGACCTCCCTCTTTGTGAAGGTCGTATTCGCCTTGCTCGTTCTTGTCGAAGTCAACGCCCCAAGAGACCAATTGTTTGATTTGCTCAGGTGCTCCCTCTACCACTTTGCGCACAACTGCTTCGTCGCAAATACCGTCACCGGCGATGAGCGTGTCGGTCACGTGGTGTTCAAACTCGTCTGTCTTTTTTGTTACGGATGCCACACCTCCTTGGGCGTAGTGGGTGTTAGCCTCGGCCATCTGTGTCTTGCACAAAATAGCCACTTTGCCTTTGTGGGCCACCTTCAAAGCGAAACTCATACCCGCAATACCGGAGCCGATCACCAAAAAGTCATATTTCTTTGTCATTTTTTATGTGTTTTTTAGGGTGTGTCCCATACCATAAGATTTCCTTTCCCTGAAAAGATAAAAGACACAACCGCTGTTGTTAATACTTCAATCTCAATACGACAAAAGGTTTTCCCCTTTCTTTTACAAATTTAATTTTCTTTCGCCTCAAAAACTCAAAAAATGCTTTTTTTTTCATAAGATTTTATATCTTTATACTTCGAGACGGTTATGTGCGAGGAAATAGGCCGTCTTACGATTAGATAATTTAAATTTAATACTGATGAAGAAGATATTGTTGGGTATTATCGCCGCATTCTCTTTGGCGGCTTGTGTTCCCCCTGCTGATTATTGCGATTCCGTGACACGTAATGTGGATGCCGCGAATGGCGCGATTAGAGATATGACTAAAGCGATCAAACAACGTAAAGAGACGGGAGACGCGGCGTCTAAACAGAACTTGCAGAATGTTTACGATAAAGGATATGATGTGATGAAGGAGGCGTGCAAGAATTTGGGTGAGATGTCGGACTTCCGTGGAGATGATGCGTTGCGTCAGGCCGCGAGTGAATATGTCTCTTTCTATGCTTCCTATTACGACAATCAATTGAAACGCGTGGTGGAGATTTTGAGGAAAGATAGCGTTACGGAAGACGATCAATTGGATTTGACTGAGTATCTTTTTGATTTGGGTGGAAAGGAGACCGAGTACAAGGAGAAGTACAGCAGTAGTCTCCTTGACTTTATAAAGAAGAATGAATTGAATGCCGATGGCATGTGATCATTTGAAAAGCGTGATTGGAATCGATATGTTGAATTTGAAATAGTGATGAGTTATGTCTAATATGGTTGATATTTTTTGTGTTAATACACAAAAGAAGTATAGTTATCCAATGGGTACTAGCTTGTTGGATGTTTACAAGGATTTGAATATTTCATTGAAGGGAAAACCCTTCGTGGCGCAGGTGAATAATGTCACCCGTGATTTGAAGTTCAAAATATATAATCCCAAGAGAGTTGAATTCCAAAGTAATGATGTGCCTGCGGGAATGCGCGCCTATGTGCGTTCCTTGTCGTTTGTCTTATGCAAGGCCTTCTATACATTATTCCCAGGTGCGGAAATCCGTTTGGATCACCCCATTGCCAAGGGTTATTATTGCAAGCTATTGGGTGTGAATCAAGCCATCACCCAGGAATTAACCGAACGTGTGAAATCGGAGATGCGTAAGATCATCTCTTTGGATTATCCTTTCGTGATGAAGATGATCCCGACGGAGGAGGCGATTGCCGAGTTCGATAAGCGAGGCGCTTCGGATGTCTCTTTGTTGTTGAAGTCTTTGGGTGACTTGTATACCAAGGTTTATGAATTAGATGGTTTGATGGATTGGTACATCGGTCCGTTGGCGCCATCAACAGGTTATCTTGATATCTTTGATTTGGTGCCATATAAGGATGGCATGTTCCTTCGTGTGCCTGATCGCACGGATCCTTCAAAAATCAGTGAGGAGGTGAACCAGGATAAATTGTTCGGCACATTCAGCGAACATACTGAGTGGAATGAGATCATGGGACTCAGCAATGTGGGTAACATGAACCAAATCATTCAGAAGAAGAATAATATGTCCAATGTGATCAAGATTGCGGAGGCGTTGCAAGAGAAGAAAATCACGAAGATCGCGGACGAAATATGTGAGAAGGGTAGTGTAAAGTTGGTATTGGTCTCTGGCCCATCCTCTTCTGGAAAGACTACTTTCAGCAAACGTTTGAGTGTCGCTTTGGCGGTAAATGGCAAACGTCCTACGCCACTCTCCATGGATGATTATTTTGTGCCGAGGACAGAGACGCCTCGTGACGAGAATGGCGATTATGATTTCGAGTCGTTGTATGCGGTCGATTTGAATCTCTTCAATGACCATTTGAAGAAATTGTTGGCCGGTGAGGAGGTCGATCTTCCTACCTACAACTTTGAAACGGGTGGCCGTGAATTCCGTGGCAATAAGATTAAGTTGAATGAGAACGATATATTGGTGGTGGAGGGTATCCACGCCTTGAACCCTATCCTTACAGCGGAGATTCCTGCTGATAGGAAGTTCAAAGTCTATGTCTCCGCATTGACGACCATTTCGTTCGACAACCATAATTGGATCCCTACGACTGACAATCGTTTGTTGCGTCGTATCATCCGCGACTACAAGTATAGGGGCTATTCCGCGGTAGATACCATCAGCCGTTGGCCGAAGGTGAATGCCGGTGAGGCGAAGTGGATTTTCCCTTATCAAGAGAATGCGGATGCGATGTTCAATTCAGCGTTGATCTTCGAGTTGAGCGTGTTGAAGAAATTCGCGGAGCCTATTTTGTCGGAAGTGCGTCAGAATTGCCCAGAATATTCGGAGGTTCATAGATTGCAAAACTTCTTGAAATACTTTACCCCAATTCAAGAGACGGAGATTCCATTCACCTCTCTATTGCGTGAGTTCTTGGGCGGAAGTACATTCTCGTATTGATTGTAAAGATGCTGTATATGAAAAAGTTAAATTTAAAATTCATTCTATTATCCCTCTTCATTACGTGGACGATGGGACTTTTTGCGGCGGATGAAACCGCAAAGTTTCCAGGCGGGAATGAGGAGCTGGCCAAGTATCTTCAGTCTAATGTCTCCTATCCGGAGCAAGCTTTGAAGAACAATGAATTTGGCCAGGTTTTCGTATCCTTCATGGTGGATGTGGATGGCTCCATCAAGGATGTGAAAGTGGTGAAGGGAGTCTCTTCCTCACTAGATGCCGAAGCGTTGCGTGTGGTTGCTTCCATGCCGAAGTGGACACCTGCCAAGACCGATGGAAAGGCGGTGAAGTCAAGCTTCTCATTGCCGATTGTTTTTCATTTGCCGGGCAATGTGTTGGGGAAGTGATACCTTTGATTTAGAGGAAGAATTTGTGCGGGATAAATAAATCGTTTATCCCGCACAATTTTTTACCTATGTGGTGTAAGAAAATAGAGGTTGCCCGGCGCACTATGGACAATCTCCCTCATCTCCATCTCGAATAAGAGGGATGAGAGTTCCCCGTAGGGTATTTGCGTTTTCCTGACCAATTGGTTAATCTCCATTTGTGGTTCCAACTGAAGCGCCTCCACAATGATTTTCTCCTTGTCGGTAAGTTCCATGAATTGGGAGATGTTCATGGTGCGTTTAGGGGGTGTCTCCACGTCCCAATTCATAAGACGTTCGATATCTTCCGCACACTCCACCATCGTGGCTTCATTGTTTTTGATAAGTCGATTGCATCCTATGGAGTAGAGATCCCCGATTCTACCTGGAAGGGCACAAACATCCCTGTTATAGGAGTTGGCGTATTCCGCGGTGAAGAGCGCACCTCCTTTCTCTCCTGATTCTACTACAAGGGCTACGTCGCACATGCCGGCGATGATGCGGTTGCGGGAGACAAAATTCTTTTTGTCCACGACACAGTTGGTGCGATACTCCGTCACAATGCCTCCGTTGAGCGTCATTTTTTCTGCAAGCGTCCGATGTTGGGCGGGGTAGAGGGTGTCTAGCCCGTGTCCGACCACTCCGATGGTGCTGAGGCCTAACTCGACAGCCTTTTTATGTGCGCAACCATCTACTCCGTGCGCTAATCCGCTAATGATTTGCAGGTCGGGGTGCTTTTCTGACAAGCGTCCGATGATCTCTTCGCAGATGCTCCTGCCATAGTTGGTGATTTTTCGGGTCCCCACAATGGCGATTGTCCGGGAGGAATTTAAATCCATATTGCCTTTGACGTAAAGAATGTAGGGGGCGTCGTGGCAATCTTTCAGCCTTTTGGGATAGGTTGGATCATTGAGGGTAATTGCCCTCCCTCCGATTTTCTCGAGGAATCGTAGCTCTTTTTCGGCTCTCTGCAACAGCAGTGGGTCTAAGATGTTTTGCGATAGTGTGGGGCCGATGTTGGGAATCCTCTCCAACTCTTTGTTTGAACATTTGAAAATTGATGCCTCGTCTCCGATTGTGGTGACCAACTGTTTGATGGTATGGCTGCCCACACCTTTCGCCATGGTCAAGGCGATAGGGTACAATAATTGTGAATCCATGAATTTAAAACAAATAGAACTTTTACGATAGCTTTGTATCCCGTTTCCGCAGATACAACATTTTTATTACCTTTGCAAAATTATAAATTATAACGATTAGTTTCCTATGGAATCAACGAGAAAAAATAAAATTGATAGACTTATCCAAAAGGAGTTGGGCGACATTTTCCAAAAGTTCACCAAGTCACAAGGAGGTGTCTTGATTTCCGTTACGTCTGTTTCTGTTTCCGCGGATTTAAGTGTGGCGAGAGCCTATTTGAGCATATTCCCTAACGATAAGCAGGCGGAGATGTTGGAGATGATCCAAAACGCCACTAAATCCATTCGTCACGATTTGTCCCAACGTACCCGTTATCAGTTGAGACAAGTTCCTGAGCTCCATTTCTTCTTGGATGACTCATTGGATTATTTGGAGAATATAGACCGTCTTTTGGGCTTGGATAAATAATGAAACTCCAGCTCTTCTTCGCACTAAGGTATCTTTTCTCACACAAAGACCATAATGCCATCAATATCATCTCCGCGATTTGCGCCGGTGGTATCTGTGTGGCGACGCTTGCGCTTGTGTGTGTGCTATCCGGCTACAATGGATTCCAACAGTTGATACGAGGGTTGTATAACTCGTTCGACCCGGATATTAAAATCACCTTGGTGGAGGGCAAGACCTTCAATGTCCATGATGAGCGCATTGAACGTGTGAAATCAATGGATTTCGTGCGGGTCGCATGTGATGTCATGGAGGAGAATGCCTTGATACGAAGCAAGGAGCGTCAGACAATGGTCTCCGTAAAGGGTGTCTCTGGGGATTATGCCGATTTAACCCATGTCAGTGAGGTCATGCAGGCGGGTGCCTTCGTGTTGCGTGAGGAGGAGGAACGATACATGGTGATTGGTGGTGCGTTAGCCAATCAAATCAATGCGGGGCTTGGGTTTATGTCCCCTCTTTCACTTTATGCGCCGAAACATGATGTGAAGGTTAATGTGGCCAATCCGGAGAAGGCCTTCTCCGAGAAACAGCTCTTCTTGATGGGAATCTACGGTACCAACCAGTTGGAGATTGACTCGAAATATGCCTTCGTGGATATCTCTTTCGCAAGGGATTTGTTTGGCTATGGCGAGACCGATGTGACCTCTTTGGAGTTGGCCCTTGTGGAGGGTGCGGATGTGGCCGCGGCCCAGCGTACCATCGTGGAGACGTTAGGATCGGACTTCTTGGTGCAGAACAAAGAAGAGCAGCATGAGGGTTTCTACCGAATGATGAAGGTGGAAAAGTGGATCTCTTTCCTCATATTGATATTTATCCTTTTGATAGCGGTCTTCAATGTGGTGGGCTCGTTGACGATGCTGATTTTGGAGAAGAAGGCGGATATCGCTACGCTCCGTAATCTGGGTGCGACGCAGGGATTCGTCCGTCAGGTCTTCCTTTTGGAGGGTTGGCTGATCTCTGTTTTCGGTACTTTGATAGGTGTTACAATGGGTCTTCTGTTGTGTGGATTACAACAGTGGTTTGGTATTATAAAGTTAAATAGTGGAGACGAAGGTGGATTTGTGGTCGATGCCTATCCGATTTGCGTGAAGGGCTCTGATGTGCTCTTGATTCTGCTTGCCTCCTTGTTGATTGGTTTATTGATTTCATGGTTCCCGACAAAGTATTTGGGACGAGAGGATAAATGATCCTTCTCCAATGAAATGATTGATATACGATGAAAAAGAAAGTGTTTGGTGTTCTCCTTTTCATGGAGACTGTTTTTTTGGCCATCTCCACCTTGGTGTCGGTTTGTTACGCTGAGGCGGATTGGAAGGACCTACTGATTACGACTGTGATCACGGGTATCGCCTCCGCGATGCTATATTTCCCCGATCAACACAATAGGGGTTCCTTGACTAGAAAGGATTGTTACATAGTCATTTCCGGCGCATGGGTGGTCTTTTCCCTCTTCGGTATGATTCCCTTCTTGTCGTATGGTACGGTGGATTCCTTGGCGGATGCCTTTTTTGAGACCATGTCCGGCTTTACGACGACGGGTGCTTCCGTCTTGAATAATATTGATGAACAGCCTCATGGCATCTTGTTCTGGCGTAGTACGATGCAGTGGATGGGCGGCTTGGGAATTATGCTGTTCTCCATTGCCTTATTGCCTTCGTTCAACCGTAATAACACGCAACTTTTCGCCACTGAGGCGACCAGTGTCTCTTTGAAGAAATTACGTCCAAGGACACAGGATGCCGCCCGCGGTATCTTGTTGATTTACGCGATACTTACTTTTGCCTGCTTCCTCTTCTTTTGGGCGGGTCCTATGGATCTTTATGATGCGGTCTGTCACTCCATGACAACGGTGGGAACGGGTGGTTTTAGTACCCATCAGGCCAATTTCGCTTACTTCAATTCTCCCTATTTGGAGTACGTCTGCTGCCTCTTTATGTTCTTGTCGGGTGTGAACTTCGCCCTCTATTATTTCGCGAGCATAGGGGAGTGGAAGGTGTTCCGTGTCAATGCGGAGCTTCGTTGGTATACCATACTTACAGTTGTGGCTGTGGTGCTCTTCTTTGTGATGTTGATTTGTAATCCGTTGGATGTTGTGGATCCACAAATGCCTGTGACCCTAGAGGCGAAGTTCCGTGCGGCATTGTTTCATGTGACCAGTATCTTCACCTCATGTGGTTATCAAGGAACCTACTGTGACTATGTGGGTTGGGGAGCCGCCTTCTGTATCCCGACGGCTATTATGATGTTGAGTGGCGCCTGTGCCGGTTCCTCCAGTGGAGGTGTGAAATTGATTCGTATCATCATTGCGGTGAAGAACTCCTTGAACGAGCTTCGTCTCCATTCACATCCCAATGCGGTGCTGCCATTGAAGGTCTCTGACCGTCCTATCTCAGTGGGCGCGGTGGAGCGCATTCTGGCCTTCTTCTTCCTCTTTTTGATGATTTTCCTTTTGGGCACATTCTTGCTGGCGCTCAGTGGATTGGATATTGAGACATCCGTGGGCTCTTGCCTTACCGCTATCTCCAACAATGGCCCCGGTTATGGTATTACTGGACCGGCCGCCAATTTCGCCGCGGTTTCCGATTTCGGCAAGTGGGTTTTGTCTGGCTTGATGTTAGTGGGTCGTTTGGAACTCTATACAATCATTTTGCTCTTTACTTCCCACTTCTGGAAGTTGAGATAATGTTCGATTTGAGATATTAATGTAATCATAATTATAAATTTAATTCTATTAAAATGAAAAAAATGAGTGTAAAGTGTTTCCCGCATTAATGGGTGTTTTGTTTTTGTCTATTCCAGGTTACGCTGCTACGTTGGAGTGCGATACAATTACAGGTAGTGCTTCGTCAATAGTGTACGCTCCGTCGTTGCAATGTGGTAATCTCACGAGTAGTTCGTGTTATTTCCCTGGAATAACGTTATCTCCAATATCTGAAACGAAGGCATATCTTACGATTCAGAGTGACGTGGATTCTAGAAAACCACTCTTAAGTATGAGCTTTAAGGGTGACAAATATGAAGGGCCGTCCCTCTCTACAAACACAAGAGGCTATTGTGTACCTATAAATTTTGAGGCCACCGAGTACTTTTTTAAATTCACAAATGGCGTGGATTCAGATGTTCCTGTCTGCACTATGCACGTCGACGGTAAAATCATTTGTAAAGATGAGTTGAAAGTGGCGGAGGTCAATACCGATAAAATTAGGGCAAAGGATATCGATGTGGATTTCAATGATGCGGCCGACTATGTTTTTGCCGAGGATTATCATTTGAAGCCATTGAGAGAGGTGGAGGCTTATGTCAAGGAGAACAAGCATTTGCCAGGAGTTCCCTCTGCGGATGAATTCTCCAACCAAGGTATGAATGTCTCTAAAATGAGTAATTTGTTGTTGGAGAAGGTGGAGGAGTTGACCTTGCATATCATTCAATTGCAAAAGGAGGTAGAGGCCTTGAAAGCTGCTAACGAGGCGTTGCGAAACGGGAAATAATATATATATTCGACAGATAAAGAAAGGGCGGAAGACATTGCATCTTCCGCCCTTTCACATTGTTTAATCTTTTAATGTTGGTTCCTTTGAAAGGGGCGTATGTATGCGCCCATACGTTTATTTTTTGATTGCTCTGAAACGTCCTACAATATCATTGCCACTCTTCAATAGTACGAAATAGGTACCTGATGAAAGGGTAGAGACATTGTATGAATCAGCCTTCTCGAATTGACGAAGGGTGACACCTGATATGCCGCAAACTTCAACTTGGTCGAACCCGTATCCCTCGATGAAGAATTCGTCGCCCCAAACGGTAGGGTAGAATACGAATGTTTCAGCGGAGAAGGAGGCCACGCCTGAATCATCCACATCGGTCTTTTCCAATCCCCATAGTTGGTTGTCTTGTTTGCTCCAAGTGATTTGTTTCACCGCATCTCCGTCATTGTTTCCTGTAGCGTAGATGCAAGTGTTGTTGTTGCTGACGCTGGCGTTCTCTATTCGGAACCAGTTGCCATCCACCAAGGTAATCTTCCACTTCTCGCTTTCATCCCATTGGTTATAATCAATTTGGACAATGTCGGTACCATCGTTAGGTTGGTACTTATTGGTAAGATATTTGCCGGATCCGTCGTTTCTCAATCTGAAGAATTGGTCTACCCCCTTGAAGATGTAGATTTGGCTGTTGTCGCCCTCTTTGCGGGTGACGGTTACCAATGGTGCGTCGCCCTCCATCTTGTTGTTGGAAGACATGACCTTACCCGTCGCTTTGTTGACGATTCT
>JAKSKY010000076.1 GCA_024401515.1 Paludibacteraceae bacterium
ACGGAAATCGCCATCCCCTTGGAGGTAGCTCCACTCCAAGTCGTTAATGTCAATGGTACCGTTGGCGTTGGTGTCGTGGTCGAGCACGAAGATCTTTCCTTGGGTCTTGGATTTGTCCGCATCGTAGTTGGGGTTCTCGGTCTCGAATAGAGTGGGTTGCCACGAAAGTATCTTTTTGCTTTCGGGCGCATAGCTCGTCGAGATCAGTTTCTTCAGACCGAACTCCACAAAGTTTTGTGCGAAAAATTTGGTAAAATTGCTCCATTCGGGATCGTCGCAAGGAAGCAGAATCGTCTTGCCTCGGAACACGTCAGGGTTGTATTCCAGGTAGGCGTTGACCTCCTTTTGTATGTCGGCATATTGGGTGTAGAACTCATCGTTCTTGGCCGATTTCGCCTTCGATAAATTGCTGTTCGCCATAGATTGATAGCGTTATTCACATCACACTATCAATCTTCACTATCGGCTAAAAGAAAGGTGCGAGCCTTTCTATCTTGTCCACGGGGAGCCTGCAAGAACCCCGCATCACTGCTAGATTAGCCCACACCTAAACGGCATGAGCATCAACTCTAAGCAGTGATACGAGAGCGCACGCTTCCCGTGGATTAGCGTTTATCCGATAATGCTAAATCATCAGTTTGCAGGCTTTTGATTTGGACAAGAATAATAGCTAATGCTTTAGTTTATAATATTTTGTTACAATTTAAATTCTATTTCTGTTTCGTGTTATTTGTTTGAACTTATTGTTTACGCAAATATAATCTATTTTCAGGAATAATCGTTAATCATGCTTCAAAAGCCACTTCCAAAGAGGAACAACATTTATTCTACATGTCTTTGTTTCAATCACTTCCTCGTCATACATGGTGACGATATAGCGATTGTCAACTTCTACTACCGAAGAAATCTTCTCTAGTGCTCGCACCTCTCTTTCCCTAGTCTCCTCATCTTTGATGGAATAGCTTACCTGAACAGCAGTTTTTAGGTTAGGCATGTAAAAATCCACTTCGATTTTGTCGTTGTAGAATGTCACGTCGTCACCATATTGTTTGTAAAGATTGACAGCGACTATGTTCTCTAATAGACTTGTGCTAGGATCTGTTAAGAAAAGGTTAAGTATTCCATTATCAATGAAATAATATTTCTTGTTGGACGCTTTTTCTACAAATTTAGAAGCGTGATTCGATATGGGAATAAGAAGCCAAGATTCGTTCATGTATCCAAGATAGTCAATTACCGTATCTGTGGAAATTTTAGTTCCTATACTGCTGACTAATTTCACAATTCTGCTAAATGACACAGGCTGCTTAACGCTCTCCGCAAGTTTTTGTACAATGAATTTTATGGCTTTATCATTGCGGATAGAGTAGCGAGATATTAAATCTCCAAAAAAGATTTTACTATAGAGTCCGTTAAGCCAAGAGCGTTTATCCTGGACATTCCCTATCTCTGGAAGTCCCCCATAATAGAAGTATTCTTCTAAAAGCTTATTTATGGATGTCGCATATTTGTACTCATAGTTCTTGTCATCTACATCAATATCGTTTGCTCTAAGCATTTCTCTGAAAGACAGAGGGAATACCTTTTTTGTCAGAAATCTACCGCCAAGTGTTGTCGCAATCTCTGAACTTAACATTTTCGCATTACTACCTGTTATATAGACCCGATATCCTTGATCCGCTAATCTGCGTGCGAATTTTTCCCATCCGTCAATAACTTGTATTTCATCAAGGAATATAAATGGAGAATGGTCGAACATCTCTTGGTAAGACATCAGTATAGTGTTCAAGTCCGACACTTGCATGCCAATAAGTCGATCATCCTCAAAATTGAAGTAGAGGAACTCTTCATTCGAGTGACCATTTTTCATGAGTTGCTGCATACGTTGGTACAAGAGATATGACTTGCCCGCACGTCGAAGTCCAATCAACACATAATTCAAACCGTCTTCAAAGCTATATTCGCGTTCAAAGAGCTTTATTTTTGAGATAATTCGTTGGTTTTCAGCAATTATTAGTTTGATGGTATTTTTGTCTATCATCTTATATCGTTTTAAATCCAAACAAAAATAGTCATTTTATCGATTATAATCGACAGATTGATGTGGTTTTTGTCGAATATAATCGACAAAAAGAGAAAGAAAGCATTGATTCATGACGTGTGTTCCCTTTTTACACACAGCCTATAAAGTGAATTCATACTTTAAAATGTCTTTCTAGTTGATGTTGCTCACTAAACAATAAAATTAGCAATCAAAACAACTGTGGATGATATAAAAAGGGCGGCGAACCATTCGATTCACCGCCCGATGTTTTCTAAGAGCTGCGATGGGGGATAGGGATCAATCCTCGTCGTCCTCGATCTCACGCATCGTTTCAGACTCCTCTGTCAAGTCCACCTCGTTGCCTTTTTCATCATAGAACTTATATTGAAGGAACGGGAAGTTTTGTGACTCTACCAACTTAAACGAACAATGGTATTTACGACTCCATTTCCACTTCAGCGTGCAGAATGGGAAACCTTTGTTGATGTAAGCCGCCACGTAAGGGTGGACATAAAGTTTGAATTTCTTGATTTCCAAGACATTCACAAGATAATCTATCTTACTCTCCAATGTGTCTACGAATAAGATGGATGGTTGGGCTACGCCTTTGCCCATACACGTCGGACAAACCTCCTCTGTGTTGATGTGCATCTCTGGACGCACTCGTTGACGTGTGATTTGCATCAGACCGAATTTGCTGAGTTGCAAGATGTTGTGTCTTGCCCGGTCGTTTGCCATGTTTGCCTTCATTCGCTCGTAGAGGGCCTGACGGTTCTCCGCCTTCAGCATGTCGATGAAATCGACCACGATGATACCTCCAAGGTCTCTCAATCGTAACTGTCTGGCCAACTCGTCGGCTGCCGCGAGGTTCACCTCGATGGCATTGGCCTCTTGGTCGTTACCAGCCTTTGATTTGTTACCGCTGTTGACATCCACGACATGCATCGCCTCGGTCTTCTCGATGTAGAGATAGGCTCCGTTTTTGAAGGAGACGATTCTGCCGAAGAGCGATTTCAACTGCTTGGTGACCCCGAAATGGTCGAAGATAGGGGTGTCATCCTTGTATAATTTGACGATGCCCTTTTTCTCTGGCGCGATTTCGCTTACATACTCCAACACCTCGTTGTAGACAGCCTTGTCGTTTACGTGGATGCTTTCGAATGAAGGATTGAAGATGTCTCTAAGGATAGAGACGGTACGGCCCAGTTCCTCGTAGATGAGTTTAGGCAATTTGCCTTCACTGCTCATCATCTTGACACTGGCCTCCCAACGGCTCACCAACATCTGAATCTCCGCACTGACATCCTCCACACTTTTTCCCTCCGCTACGGTACGTACGATGACGCCGAAGTTTTTAGGTTTCACGCTTCTGACGATTTGTTTGATGCGGTTGCGCTCCTCGTTGGATTTGATCTTTTGGGAGACGAAGACCTTGTCTGCTCCTGGAATCAAAACCAGGAATCGGCCTGCGATGGATATCTCAGCCGTCAATCTAGGACCTTTGGTGGAAATCGGTTCTTTGGCGATCTGTACCAAAACCTCTTGTCCGGTCTGGAGGAGGTCGGTGATTTGTCCGCCTTTTTGGATTTCCTTCTGAATTTGGTAGCGAGAGAGGGTAAGTCCCTTCTTCTTTCCGCTGAGGGCATCCTTCATGAACGAGTTGAGTGTCAGGAAGTGAGGCCCTAGGTCTTGGTAGTGGAGGAATGCTCCCTTCTCGTAGCCTACGTCAACGAACGCCGCATTGAGCCCTGGCATCAGCTTTTTCACCTTGGCGAGGTAAATGTCGCCGACGGAGAATTTGCTATCGCGTTTATCCTTGTTCACCTCGACCAACTTTTTGTCGTCGAGCTGAGCGATGGATATTTCCGATGCTTGAACGTCAATTACTAATTCGCTATTCATAAAAATTGATTTTGTTTACATAAAAAAGAACAAACCTAAGCATATACTCAAGTTTGTTCTTTCGTCTTTTTTCGCAACTAAGACTATTACTTCTTCTTATGACGATTCTTCTTTAGTCTCTTCTTGCGTTTGTGAGTAGACATTTTATGTCTCTTTCTCTTCTTTCCGCTTGGCATAGTTGTTAAAATTTAAGTTTACTAATAAAATAATTATTTCTTCTTAGCGTCTTTTACCACTGTTTTCTTCACGTCGTTCATGAAGGTCTTAGCTGGCTTGAACGCTGGTATGTTATGTGCTGGGATAGTGATAGAGGTCTTCTTGGAAATGTTGCGGGCGATCTTCTCCGCTCTTGCCTTAACAATGAATGAACCGAAACCTCTCAAATATACATCTTCGCTCTTCGACAAAGATTTCTTCACTTCGCGCATGAAAGACTCAACCACTTTCAAAACATCCTCTCTTTCAATACCTGTTGTTCTTGAAATCTCGTTAACGATATCTGCTTTAGTCATCTCTGGAATACTTTGTTTATAATAACGTACTTAACTTTTAATTTTCGGGTTGCAAATATACTCATTTTCACTGATTAAAAAAACTTAAAACCAATTTTTTAGCGAAGAAATAAGAATTAAGAAACTTTAGTTCGGTGAAAGTCAATTAAGAATTGTATTTTTGTGCGGTAGATTTATGCACTGTATGGCAAAGATTGAATTAAAAAAGGTAGAGACAAAAAAGGATTTGAAGGCGTTTGTCCGCTTTCCGTATGAATTATACAAGGGTAACGCTTATTGGGTGCCCCCTTTGGAATTTGATGAGATGAATGTTTTGGACAAGGCAAAGAATCCTTCGTTCGAACATTGTGAGGCGGACTATTGGTTGGCCTATAAAGATGGTGTCTTGGCCGGACGTGTGGCTGCCATCATCAATAAGGTGGCGAATGAGAAGTGGGGCGGTAAAGTCCGTTTCGGATGGCTTGAGTTCATTGAGGATATCGAGGTGCTCCGCGCTTTGATCGATCAGGTGGTCGAGTGGGGCCGTGAGCGTGGTATGAAGGTGATTCAAGGACCGCTCGGTTTCAATGACATGGATAAGGAGGGTTTGTTGGTCGAGGGATTCGATAAATTGCCAACCATCGCTAATATTTACAATCATCCCTACTATCCGACTATGTTGGAGGAGTTGGGTTTCCATAAGGATGAGGATTGGATCCAATATATCATCAAAGTGACCGATGTGCCTGAAAAGGTGAAGGCGGTGAGTGAGGGTCTTGCCAGACGTTACAATGTGAGGGCGGTGATCTTCGATAAGAAGAAGGATGTTTTGAAATATGGTAAATCCATGTTCCATACTTTGAACGCCGCTTTTAAGGATTTGTATGGCTATGCGGAACTTTCCGACAAGGAGATCCAATCGTTGATCAACACCTATTTCTCCTTTATCGATCCGAAGTTCGTCTGCTTTGTCTTAGATGAGCACGACGATGTGGTGGGATTCGGTGTCAGTATGCCTTCTTTGTCAAAGGCATTCCAAAAGGCGAAGGGAAAGATCTTCCCATTCGGATTTATCCATTTGTTGAAGGCGCTTCGTCAACGTGATGTGATCGATTTGTATTTGAACGGTGTGTTGCCGGAGTGGCAAAACCGTGGTATCCATGCCTTGTATTACACCAAATTGACCCAAGCCTATATGGATGCCGGTTTCAAATATGCGATCACCAATCCGCAATTGGAGACCAATGTGAATGCGGTGCGTATCTGGCGTAATTACGAGCAGACTCCATACATCAAGCGTCGTTGCTATTCAAAGGAGATATAATAAGAATTAAGAGTTAAGAATTAGATAGATTTAGCGTTTTGGTTCGTCGTGGTTTCATAGTGGTTTTATTGCTTCCTCTGCTTTTGATATGCGGAGGTTGTGATTTTATTATGGAGCAATTCGTCGGGGGGGCGGTGCCGGATGCCGATCTTCTTGCGGATACCCCTTTGATCGAGCCGGGGCAAACGATCCATGTGACCAGACATTGGAACCAGTTGCGCACATTGGGCCGTTGCCGTTTCCTACGTGATCCCAACAAATTGCATATTTCAGCGGGCAAGGCGGTCGGTTTGAATCCTCATTTCAGGAAAAACGCGGATTTCTTGGCCGATAGGGATTCGTTATTGGAATGTGGCGCTTTGGTTTATGTGCCTGATACGATTGGCTATAGGAAGAAATCAGCCAAGTATTCCTACCCATACCTTACACCAGAGGCGTATAACGTGTTGAACGAGTTGAGCGACCGTTTCCAACAAAAGTTGAAGGCGAGACGTCAGCCCGCGTATTCGTTGTATCTTACCTCTTGCCTACGTACGGAGGAGAGTCAGATACGCCTCCGCAAGGGTAATAAGAATGCCACCAAGGATACGACCAGCCACCTTTATGGCGCCTCTTTTGATATTTCGTATTGGGAGTTTGTCCGCAATTCAACGGGTCGGGCTTCCAGTTACAAGCACATTCAGAACATCCTGGCCAAGACCATTTCGGAGATGAGGGAGGAGAAGAAGTTCTTGGTAATCAAGGAGAATGGGCAGTTTTGTTTCCACATTACGGTCATCCAATAATTGAACAGACGATCATGTATGTCAAGACGGATGCCATTGTTTTAAGCCATAAAAAATTCAGAGACAACGCCACTTTGTTGACGCTTTACACCAGAGAGTTGGGACGTGCCACCTTTTTGTTGTATGGTGCGGGCAGCAAACGGAATGGCAAGGGATATTCTCTCCTGCAACCGCTCTCCTTACTGGAGATAGAGAGTGACATACGCAATGGCCGTGAATTGAATATCATCAAAGAACTGAAGCCTTCCCATACGCTTTACAATTCGCTGTTCGATCCCTATAAGAGTAGTATTCTTTTCTTCTTGGCGGAGGTGCTTTCGCAGGCTTTGAAAACCAACGAACAGGATGATTTGTTGTTTCAATTCCTGCAAGAGTCCATTCTCCGTTTGGAGGAGATGGAGCGAGGCGTGAGCAATTTCCACATCGCCTTTTTGGTCCGTTTATCCACATTGCTGGGCTTCGGCCCCAACATCTACGATTGGACGGAAGGGCACTTCTTTGATTTCCGCCAAGCGGAGTATACGACGCAACGTCCTACCCATGCGCAGTTTGTGAGTAGTCGTGAGGCGCTTTTTTTACGGACGCTTTGCCGCATCAATTACCGGAATTTGTTTTGTTATCGCTTTTCGAAGGGTGAGCGAAAGGATTTGTTGGACCATATTATTGAGTATTATGGCATCCATTTGCAAGGGTTCGGCGAGTTGAAAACGTTGCCCGTCTTGCATGAAATTTTCGACTGAAATCCTCCGACGAAATACTTTAACATATTTTTTCATTGTTGATAATTCATAGGACAAAAGGTTTGCATTTCCACTTGCATTTGTCTATTTTCGCAAACGAAAACAATGGTTTCACATTAAATCTAATGGATTATGGCAGAGAAAACACGATATTCAGATGCGGAATTGGCCGAGTTTAAGGAGTTGATCTTAGAGAAATTGGCCGCTGCTCATAGAGATTACGAATCGTTGAAGGCTAGTTTGGCGAATATGGATGGCAACGATGTCAAGGACACATCCCCAACATTCAAGGTTTTGGAAGAGGGAGCGGAGACCATGACCAAAGAAGAGGCAGGTCGTTTGGCTCAAAGACAGATGAAATTCATCCAACATTTGCAGGCCGCTTTAATTCGTATAGAGAATAAAACCTACGGAATTTGCCGTGAAACCGGTAAGTTGATTCCAAAGGAGAGATTGCGTGCGGTTCCTCACGCGACATTGTGTATCGACGCGAAGAATAACGGCGTGAAATAATAGTTACTGTGCAAGCTGAACAGAAGAAAAAAATAATGATATCTTCCGCTCTGATCCTAGGAGTTTTGCTCCTGGATCAGATTGTGAAGATTTATGTGAAGACACACTTCTACTTGGGTGAGAGTGTGGAGGTTACAAGTTGGTTTAATATCCGTTTTGTTGAAAACAATGGCATCGCCTTCGGCGTGGAGATTTTCTCCAATAAAATCTTTTTGACCATTCTGAGAATTTTGGCTGTGATTGGCCTTGGCTTCTATCTTCGTAATTTGATAAAAAAGAATGAGAAGATGGGGTATGTCCTATGCGTTGCCGCTATTATAGCGGGTGCGTTCGGCAATATCATCGATTGTGTTTTTTATGGCTATTGCTTTGAAGGTAGTCTCCATCAGGTGGCGCAGTTCGCACCTGGAGAGGGGTATGCGCCGCTCTTCTACGGAAGGGTGGTCGACATGTTACACTTCCCTTTGTTCTCCTACACACTTCCCGAATGGGTTCCCTTCGTAGGTGGTAATTCCGGAACATTCTTCTCCCCAGTGTTCAATATCGCGGATTCGGCTATTACGGTAAGTGTAGTGGTTATTCTGATCTGGTATCGGAATTACATTTTAAAGGAGGAGCAGGTATCCGTAACATCTGAAGAGGGTAAAAAATGAGACGTTTGGTATATTACATATGTTTTTGCTTGTCGTTGGTGGCTTGTTCCCCAGACTCTTCCCGTCCATGTATCCCAGAGGATAAGATGGTGGAGATCTTAACGGATCAGTACATCATGCAATCCGCTTTTGTGCAAAAGGGGGCTCCTACGGATGATTTGGCAAGTTATTATTTCAATAACTTGTTGGAGAACCACCACGTCACCGAGGCGGAATTCGATTCGGCCATTGTGTGGTACACCGCCCATTTGGATGTCTATGAGAAACTCTATGACAAGGTGATAGATTGTTTGAAGGCTAAGGAGGACTCTTTGGTTCCTCTTGTGGCTGCCGAAGCATCGGAAGAGAACTCGGATAAAAAAGAAGAGTAGTGATGCGAAAAGGCTACCTTTCCCGAAGAATATATACCGCCCCTGACGCATGGATGCGTAATGCGATCCTGATGGTGGACGAAGAAAAAGGTAGTTGCGCTTTGATGGAGTTGGAGGGGACAGAACCTCCTGCCACCACTTTTGTGGAGGGTGTCATCCTCCCGTTTGAACCTTTGCTACAAGGTGGAGACACTTTGGAAAATATCCTGTTGACTCAATTTCCCCAAGAAAAAATAGCTCTTCACTATTGGTTGTTGGAATACCCAGGTCTCTTTTCGGACAAGGCGGTTCCAATGGATTTATCGTTGTGTAAGGTGGTGAAATTATGGTAGAGACGTTGCCGTAATGTCTCTACGATTGATCATTATTTCTTTCTTAAATAATTCACAAATTCATAATCGTGGTCGTTCTTCTCGTCCGCGGTGAAACTCTCACGGGAATACTCTTGCCAGATGGATGGAGGAAAAGCTGGGAAGAAGGTGTCTGCTTCAGGAGAGGTATGTACCAAGGTGAGGCATAGTTTAGAGGCCAAAGGCATCATCATTTCATAAATTTGACCACCGCCCATGACAAAGATTTCCTCCTTCTTCAGGGTTGGATCCTCTTCCAATTCTGAGAGGTCACGGATGATTTCGCAGCCTGGTGCCTCTTCCGCCTGCATGGTACGGGAGAGGATGATGTTGCGGCGGTTGGGCAATGGACGGCCGATGGAGAGATACGTGTTCTTTCCCATCAAAACAGTATGGCCAGTGGTGAGGCTTTTGAGGTGCTTCATGTCCGCATTCAGATGCCAAATCAATTGATTCTCCTTTCCGATCGCAAGGTTGTCCGCTACGGCGGCGATGATTGTATATTCCATAATCTCTAAACTTATTTACGACACAAAGTTACGATTTATTTCTGACCGCACATTGGGGTATGAGTGTTTTATGGATGGTAACGATATTCCTATTCGGTTTCGTTAACCTTTTTTAGTAGCCCGTGGGTACTTTATCATAAATATTTTTGTTACTTTGCAAGACTAATTCATGGAATTGTTATGCAAAAACGAATTGCTTTTATCATTAACCCTATCTCTGGTACGGCGGATAAAAAACGTCTGCCAACCATGATTCAGGAGATGTTCACAGAGGGATGGGATGCGACTATTGTTGAGACGGAATATGCGGGACACGGTAAGGAACTCGCCTCTAAGTTCGCCCAAGAGGGGTATGACGTGGTGGTGGCTTGTGGTGGCGACGGAACGATGAATGAGGTAGCCTCTTCGTTGGTCCATACGGAAACCGCCTTTGCGATCGTGCCTTACGGTTCGGGCAATGGATTAGCCCGCCATCTTGGTTTTTCCATGCATCCGAGGGAGGCGTTGGCGCAGATCCTCAATGGCAAGGAGCATGTCATCGACAGTGGTTTGGCGAATGGTAAAAGATTCTTTTGTACTTGCGGTACAGGCTTTGACGCGCATATCAGCCACTCTTTCTCCGCGGAGGGTAAGCGTGGTTTTTGGACCTACTTGAAGGTTGTGTTGCGTGAATATTTAAAATATAAGCCTGGAAGTTATAGATTGGTAGGACCCTCTTTCTCCTTGAGAAGACGTGCCTTTTTGATCACCTTCGCCAATGCGGCGCAGTGGGGTAACATGGCTTATATCGCTCCTCATGCCAGTACGAAGGATGGTTTGTTGGATATCTGTATTCTATCCACCTTCCCGATCTATTCGGCGCCATTATTGGCCTATCGTCTTTTCAGAAAGACCTTTGACAGGAGCCGTCACGTTACCGCTTTGACTTCGAGAGAGGTGACGCTTATTCGTGATAAGGCGGGTGAGTTCCACATTGACGGAGATCCTATCATGATGGATGCCGAGATTAAGGTTGAGGTGGATCCATTGTCATTGAAGGTTAGAATTTAAGAAATTGTAAAAATAACATGGGGGATATGCATCACCATTCATAACCCCCTCTTAACTAGAATAGCTATGAAGCGTTTTTCTCTATGGGCGCTCTTGTTCTCTTTCTTGTCTCTCCCTATGATGGCGGAGAGTGAGGAGACCGAGGAGGTTGTTCCTTCAAAAGTGAACTTGGGAGTCTCTTTTGGAACCGTTAATTCGGATCTGAAGGCATTGAACCTTCCTCAATTGATGTTGCGTGATGGTTATGCGCCATTCGCGGAGTATTGGACTTGGCACGTGGATGTCACTTCTGAATTCTTCTTCTGCAAGGAGCGTTTCTCTCTTGCCACGGGTGTGCGTTTCACCAGCCGTTACGCTGCGGTGGACAATGGTTGGGACGAGATGTATTGGATGGTGAAGGAGACGCCGACCACCTGTGATTATATCACGTTAGGAAGCCTCGGCCAGCGCAACCTCTATATGGGTGTTCCTTTGGCGATGCGCGTTTTTTTCGCTCCCTATCAATGTCGGGTGAGACCTTACGTGAAGGTGGACGCCTCCTTTGATTTCAGAATCGCCACCAACAATTACGTGGACATATTGAACGAGCGTATGGAACGTCTTTTCGAACGTCCTATCATGGATCAGTTGGGTAAGCCCGATGTATTTCACGCCTCTTTGGGCGCATCTGGAGGTGTCCGCATCCGTTGCAACAACTTTTATGTGAACCCGGAGATTATCTTCCCGCTATTCGAGTTGGGTAACGCGCCAATCCATTTTGTGGAAAAGGGAGATATGGGTTGTGGCGCTGGACTTAAAGTCTCTTTCCAATTCCCGATCGGTCATTCGGACGAGGAGGTGGTGGAGGTTGAGTCTACCTATGACACTGCTGTTCAATCGGAGAAGGATATGCCAACTGAGGACTTCTAAATTTGGAATATTATGAAATTGATTAATAAGTTATTATATGTCGCATTGCTCGCCTTGCCGGTTGCATGCGATTGGGCGGATGACGATGCAAACACCCGTTTGGAGTGTGGAAGTGATCGATTTGACGCTGACATGGATGGTGATAAATTCTATAGCGGACACACCACTGAACCTGCTAGTGTCGTTGTATCTGATAGTGCGGTGACTATCTCTTTTCATGGGGAGGTGACCTCTCGTAAAAATTGGCATAACAAATGGGACAGACGGACTTTGTCATTCACTTTCCCTTTGGATTCCATGAAATTGAACCAATTCTCTGATTTGGTTAGTTGGGACTCCCTTACCATCAACTTGGGTAGCAAGGATAGTTGTTTGGTGGAGTGGAAACGTGATTACAGAACTGACACTTTGGACGTCCGTTCGGGTGTGTTGAATTTTAATCGTTCCCGATTGATCGGAGTGGATGGAGATAGAAACTCAGTATTCCTTTCCGGAGATTTCTCGTTCAGGTATGTTTACGAGGACTTGTTCTCTCCTGATACCGTTTCAATCCGAGAGGAGAGTATGAGGGATAGAAATGCCGCATATGCGGATGGATGGTTCGACGTTGTCATCACCGGTAGAAATTTTGAGAAAAAATAGGTGAAGAGAGCATTCCGCATATTGTTGCTGGTCGTCGCCGTTATTCTTGTCTTGAATATCGCACTGGTGGCGCTGCTTAGCAACAAAAGTGTGCAGGGGAAGTTGATCTCTTATGGAGAGAATTGGTTGAAGGAGAAGACTGGAACCGAGCTCTCTATCGGATATATCGGTTTTGATTTATTCAATGGCGTATTTGCCGAGGACCTTTATGTGGAGGATTTGTCGGGGGACACCCTGGTATATGCCAAGGCTTTGAAGGTGGATGTCGGGCTCCGCGCATTGTTGGACTTGGACCATTTAAAGATCAAACAAGTGGAATTGGATGATTTTGTCGTTCACATCGACAGGGCCTCCGATTCCACTGATTTTAACTACCAGTTTCTAATCGATTCGTTTGCCTCAAAAGAACCCAAAGAGGAGAAGAGTGATCCTTTTGAATTGAAAATCAATAATATAGTTTTAAGAAATGGTTATTTGACCTATGATGTGCAGGATGCGCCAATGACCCTTGACACGTTCAACGCTTCGCATATCTCATGCCGCAATCTGCAGTTGGAGGCCTCTTTGGAGATGGCTCAAGATGGTGAGATTACAGCGGAGGTGGAGCAACTCTCTTTTGAGGAGCAGTCAGGGTTGCGGGTGACGGGCATGGAGGCCGAGATGAATTTGAAAGAGCATCATCTACGTTTGCCCCATTTCTCCATGACGATGCCGAAGAGTGAGGTCCGATTGGAGGCCGATTGCGATTTGGACGCCCTTGCCTATGAGGTGAAACTGCAAACGGATACTTTCTCCCTCTCCGACCTTCGTTGTTTTATGCCGGAGATGGCTACAATGAGCGATTCGTTTTCCCTCTCTTTGGAGGCTTCGGGTGAGTTGCCAACGCTCTATTTGAAGGATGTGAAGTTGGACTATCCCTCTATGGTCCAGATCAATGCCCCTTGGGTGAAGATGGATGATTTTCAGTCATGGGAGATTGCCGAGTACGATGTGAAGGTGGATCAATTGGCTCTCTCGCAAAAATTCGCGGATCGTCTTTTTGATCTTTTGGGGAAGGAGAAAAACGAGACGTTGGCTGATTATATGCCCGTACAATCCCAACTAAGGTTTAAGGGTACATTGCCTAAGGGTGATTTGAGCCTCAACGTTAAGGTTCCACAAGGAGAGGTGGATGTGGATGGTTCGTTGAGTTATAAGCATGAAGAAAAATACTTAGGGTGCGATCTGGCAGCCCGTTGTAAGGATATCGCATTGGACGCTATGTTGAAATCCGATGATTTCAAGCCGCTCTCTATGATTTCCAATGTCAAAATGGATTGGCGGATGGAGCAGTTGCCGGATGTGAAGCTGGATGCGAGGGTCTTGGATTTCTCATATCGCGGCTATTCGTATGATACGTTGAATGTTATTGCCCACTATTTTACCAATGACTCATTATCTTCCCATGCGGAGATCCGTGACCCTAATCTTGGGGTGATGGCATGGTTGGGTGGCGGTGAATTGACCGGTGAGAAACCGCGCCTTTCCCTAAATGCCTTGGTGGACCATTTTTCTCCGGCAAAGACCCATATTGCGGATTCGTTGGGCGATGCGATGATAAGGGTGGCGCTCTCCGCGAATGTGAATGATTTGAATGATTTATTGGGTGACGTGGCGATCGATAGTCTCTATTTGAGGCGAGACTCTTCCGAGATTCATTGGGATAAGCCTTCTGTGGCGCGCCATATCGCTTTGGCGGATGGAACGAGACAGCTCAATTTCTCCTCCCCCGCGTTGGATGCGGAACTAAAGGGAACCTATGATTTCGTGGATTTTTACCCTGCTTGCATCCAAGTCTTGCGTAGTTATTGGCCAGATCTTTTAGCCAATGTCGAGGTAGAGGAACCTACTGTCGCGGACCGTTTCCAATTTGCTGTCAAAGTGAAGGATGTGGCTGATTTGACCCGTTTTATTGGTCAGGATATAGGAATGCCGATGGGTGCCACATTGGATGGAAATTTAGCCGTTGCGGACCATCTCCTGAAGATGAATTTATCTGTCCCTTCCCTTTCGTTGGGTAAACGCATGGTTCGTGATGTGGCGGTGAAGATGGATGCGGATGGTGAAAAGTTAGGATTGGATGTCGATGTGGTGGCGGATACTTCCGCTTCAGGCGCTTCCGAATTGTTGCGGGTGACCTTGAAATCATCCGTAGCGGACAATCGTATGGCGGGTGAGGTTGAGGCTGTTACCTTCCCGGACTCCTACTTTGTGAAGGGTTCGTTGCCTTTTACGATCTATTCCAACCGAGTGGATACTACAGGTCGTGTGAATATGAACCTTACGACCAAGAGGGCTGATTGGACGTTGATGGGCTACCGGTTTGGCATCACACCTGCGGAGATCCATCAGTTGGCGGATAAGATTTTGGTAAAGAATATCGGGGTCACCTTTGACGATAATGTACTCTTGAGTGTCGAGGGCGTGGCTTCTGATTTGTTGACCGATACCCTGAATATCCGTTTCGACCGAGTGAATTTGGAGCCAATCGTGGGCGCCTTGGCCAGAAGGCACAT
>JAKSKY010000077.1 GCA_024401515.1 Paludibacteraceae bacterium
CTTGGTTTGGTTGCCTAAAGGAATTAAGAATTAAGAGTTAAGAGTTAAGAATTAAAAATTCGCTAACCCTACAACCCCGTAGGGGTTCCATAATGATAGAAACAGATGACAACAAAACCCATTATATTGATATCCAATGATGATGGCTACCAAGCGGACGGCATCACGAAATTGGCTGCCATCGCCCGAAATTTCGGTGACGTGGTCATTGTGGCGCCTGCCCATCAACAATCTGGTAAGTCAAGCGCGATTACGGGTGGTATTCCTCTGAAGCTAACTAAAATATCGGAAGAGGAGGGGTTGGTTGTCTATTCCTGTGATGGAACACCAGCGGATTGTGTGAAACTCGCTTTCTATACGCTATTCAAGGAGAAACATCCAGACTTGCTTCTATCAGGCATCAATCATGGATCGAACGCATCCGTGAATGCGGTCTATTCAGGAACCATCGGCGCGGCTATGGAGGGATGCATCAACCATGTCTCTTCCATCGCATTCTCCAGTACTCAGATGGAGAAGGTTTTGGATATTGAGAAGGCTGTTCCTTATATCTCCCATATTATTAAGCAAACATTGGAATCACCACTTCCCAAGGGTACGATGCTCAATGTCAATTTCCCTTACGAAGAGATTAAAAAGGCCACTGTTTGCCGTGAGGCGGATGCCAGATGGAGCGAAGAGTACCTTCCGTTGGCTGACGACCCCCATTCGTATACGTTGGCGGGTTATTTCGACAACAGGGAGCCCGATTCCAAGGATACTGACATGTGGGCATTATCGCATGAGACACTCTCCATTGTGCCTATTAAGGTGGACAAAACGGATTATGAATTTATGAATCAATTAAAAGATATATATGGCAAATAAAGATTATAACGACGATTATTTGGATAAGGACCATCTTGAGGATGACGAAGAGATGGATGAGATAGAGGAGAAGATGATTGGAGACCATATGGTTGAAGAGCGTTTTGACGACGATTGGTTGAACGAAGGAAAAAAGTTCAACCTCTTCGATAATTTCTTCACTGGTTTTATCATCGCTATTTTATTGTCAGTGATCACTGTTCGTCTAGTGACTTTGTCATCATTGCCTAATATGGGTATTGTGGATGTTTTGAAGCATGTTTATGAAAGCTCCAATTTCCAGACCATTATG
The DNA here is from genome assembly GCA_024401515.1 of Paludibacteraceae bacterium. Lineage (GTDB taxonomy): Bacteria > Bacteroidota > Bacteroidia > Bacteroidales > Paludibacteraceae > UBA1181. Next base: position 1,160 of record JAKSKY010000077.1, read on the forward strand.
ATGACCGCCATCATTCCTAACCTAATCTTCTTCTTTATTTTGTATAAGATGGAGAAGTGGAAGGCCAATTATGGTGTGATCGTAGCCTCCTTGTTGATGACCGCCTTCTTATTCCTCCATATCGCATGAAATACTTTCTCATAGCAGGAGAGGCCTCTGGTGATTTGCATGCCTCCAATTTGATGGCCTCCATCAAGAAAAATGATCCGCAGGCTGAGTTCTGCTTTTTAGGCGGAGATTTGATGGCAGCCCAGGGTGGAGAGATTGTCCGTCACTACAAGGATATGGCCTTCATGGGTTTTATCCCTGTCTTGATGCACGCCAGAACTGTGTTGCGAAATATCAAACAATGCAAACAATCCATTCTTGCATATAAACCTGATGCCTTGATTCTGATCGATTATCCCAGCTTCAATCTGAAGATGGCCCAATTCGTCAAGGAGAATTTGCCCGGTACGCCTGTTTATTACTATATATCCCCTAAATTATGGGCTTGGAAAGAGTATCGTCTAAAGTCGATCAGAAAGTATGTGGATAGGGTATTCTCCATTTTGCCTTTTGAAGTGAAATGGTTCGCCGATAGGGGATATACGGTGGATTATGTCGGCAATCCTAGCGTGGACTCCGTCGAGGGTAGAGCTTGCAAAGGTGAGTCGAGGGAGGTGTTCGCTTCCCGTAACGCTTTGGATGAGCGTCCTATTATGGCCCTTTTGGCGGGCAGCCGTATGCAGGAGATCAAGAGTTCGCTGCCTATCATGTTGGAGGCTGCTTCCCAATACAAAGCGTATCAATTGGTGGTGGCGGGAGCTCCCTCCATTGAAAAATCTGTTTATAACCAGTTGCTCCAATCCTATGATGCCAAGGTTGTTTACAACGAGACATACGAATTATTACAGCAGTCTGAATTGGCTGTGGTAACATCTGGTACCGCTACCTTGGAGACCGCTTTGTTGCGTGTGCCGCAAGTGGTGGTCTATAAAATGTCGGGCGGATGGTTGCTTCACCGTTTCTTGGAACTCTTCATTCGTGTGCCTTACATCTCATTGGTCAATTTGATTGCCGACAAGTGGTTGGTGAAGGAGTTAGTCATTGAGGACTTCACGGTGAAAAAGGTACGAGAGGAGATTGATCGCCTTCTTACGCAGGAATACCATGATGAGGTGATGAAGGGATACGATGAGTTAATTGAACTTTTGGGTCATGGTTCAGCATCGGACAAGGCGGCTGAAACCATCGTGCGGTTGTTGTCTGGGGAAAAATGATTAAGGTGAGTTTATATTGGTGAAACTCCAAGAGGGATTTTGGGAAATTCTTTCGCCATCTATCGAAAAGGTAGGTGGCGAATTTTTTTTTCATCTTTTTCTTGTAACAAAACTGTTTTTCCTGTCTCTATAGGGTAGAAACACTAAAAGATGTTTTTTAGCGTAAAATATTGTAGAAAATATAAATCTACGCAGAAACACTGCGTATCTGTATCCTAATTTTGCGTGAAAATAGATGATTTAGACGAAATGTGTTTGTCACAAATGATTTATGTAAATAAAACTATTGAGGTATGGAAGTGAAACAAAAGTGGGAAAAACAAGGTGGTGTTTTTTTTCCTATTCCTGGGGATACCACCTTGCACATTACACCTGGGATGGGTGTGTTCCAAGTATGTGAGATTAAGGGGTTGGGCGGAACCCGAATGGGACTTAAGAAAATGGCTGAAAGGTTCACCTTCAATTTTAAGGTGTATGATTTAGGTGTTGATGAGACGATTGATCGAATCAAATTTACATGGGATTCTGATTTGTTCGTAAATAGCCAAAAGAATCTCGGCGTTATATTCAATGGATTGAAGGGTACAGGAAAAACAATCGCAGCCAAGGTGCTATGTAATAAAATGAATATTCCAGTCCTTATTGTCAATAATCCTAGTGATGGATTGTTGGGCTTTATCCAATCGCTTTGCTTTGAATGTGTCGTGTTGATTGATGAAGCGGAAAAAACTTTCGATGAGGATGGGGATGTGTTACTTCAAATGATAGATGGCGTGTACAATGAAACTAGAAAATTATACATTCTCACAACTAACAAGTTGTCCCTTGATGATAATTTGCTTGGCAGGCCAGGAAGAATCCGCTATATCAAACAATTTGGAAACTTGACTGCCAAAGCGGTAACTGATTATATTGACGATAATTTGAAAGATAAAAGTAAGGTTGATATGATCCTTAATGTCGTTGATCTTCTTGAGATTTCAACGATAGATATTCTCAAAGCGATTGTTGATGAGGTGAATATTCATGGTGCGATTAGTGATAATAGTATGTTGAATATCCCTAAATCAACCTATAAGGTAGATGTTGTGTGTTTTGATGAAGTGCCCAAAAATCGTTTTGATGAGTTGAAGTCATTCATCATCTCTCGTCTGGAAATGAATGAGTCCGTTGCGGGATGGCTAACCAAGTCTTGGAAAAACGAGGAGAATGAACGTGAGAGCAATAGAGATATTATTGACCGTGAATTTGATGCGGACTGTAATTCTGTGCAGATTGCATCACGTTATCCTTCCTTGACAAGGAATCAGAAAACTAGAATGGGTACTATTTTGGATCAACCGGATTTAGATGGATTCTTTGTCATGAAAAATTCTTGGAATGATACAGAAACCCTTTGTTGTGTAATATCTTATGGTGGAGCACCTTCTCTTTATCGAGGAGGATTGCAGAGAAATTTGATTTGAAGATGAAATTTTTTTCATCTTATTTGTAACAAATCGGTTTTCCCTGTCTCAATAGGGTAGAAACACTTAGAATGTTTGAGAGTCCCATTTCCCACCTTTGACGTGTGAAAAGCACGACTGGTGGCAGTATTGTAGGGCGAAGAATCCCCTTGTGGGCGGTCACCTGGGTGGTGGCGGCTCGGAGATGGTGGCTTCTCGAACTTTTGGATCGGTGTTTATCCCGTGGGTGCTATGCCTACTGTATGCATGGGAAGCCGATTCTTTTGTCAGAATATAATAAACAGGGGGTGGCAATATATTCGGAAGCAATTGGAGCTTCCCTATCGCTGTTGCCACTTTCCCCTCCGTTTATTGTCATATGGATATTCTTAATAATGAGTGACAGTCCCCACAAGCGATTCCCTCTGTAAGTGCAAGTTATTAGGCTTTAAACGTAAAATCTGCCTGGAGGGCAGTACCTTTATTTAGGGTCTTGACTTCTCAAGGTAGTGGCTTCCAGCCACTTACTCCCGAGGTGTCGTTTAACCGGCAGCATCTCCTCCGTCGATGCAACCGGTTACTAAAATATTGCCTTCCAGGCAAATGGTCACATGTGGGACTCTCGTTCACTTCTATTCTTTTCTGTGAAATGATAACGAATGGGTGGATATCGTGTTTGACAGGGTGGAATAGTATCCTTTTTTATTTGCCTCTGAAACTATCTAAACATTCGTCATTATTCGGGGATTTTTATTGCTACTATTGGACCTTAAATGAGAAATTTCTATTATATTTGCGTATAAGGATTTTGAGGGGAGGTCCCTTCTGTCTATCATAAAATTTTTAATATCATGGAGAAACGACTTTTGCTCGGTGATGAAGCCATCGCCTTAGGAGCAATACATGCGGGGTTGAGTGGCGTTTATGCCTATCCGGGAACCCCTTCCACAGAGATTACGGAGTTTATTCAAACGAATAAAGAGGCAATTGAAAAGGGTATCCGTAGCCGTTGGTGTACCAATGAGAAGACAGCCATGGAGGCTGCTTTGGGTATGAGTTACTGCGGAAAGCGTGCCTTGGTTTGCATGAAGCATGTTGGTATGAATGTTTGTGCCGACGCTTTCGTGAACAGTGCGATAACAGGTGTGAATGGCGGTTTGGTGGTGCTTGCCGCGGATGATCCATCCATGCATTCCAGCCAAAATGAGCAAGATAGCCGATTCTATGGTAAGTTTGCGATGATTCCTATTTTTGAACCTAGCAATCAACAAGAGGCTTACGATATGATGAGCAAGGCTTTCGATCTTTCCGAGAGATTGAAGGAGCCTGTATTGCTTCGTGTGGTGACCCGTTTGGCCCATAGCCGTGCGGCGGTTGCCATTGGCAGTGCTTCCGCTCAAAATCAGTTGGCGCCTGCTACCGATAATGCGCACTGGGTATTGTTGCCAGGTAACGCGCGTCGTAACTATTTGGACTTGATCGACAAGCAGGATGATATGCTCAAGGCGAGCTACGAATCCACTACTAACGATATGGTCACTATCAACAATAGCGACAATGGTAAATGGATCGGTATTGTGGCTTGTGGTATCGGTTACAACTATGTTCGTGAGGCTTTGAATGGTATCAAGAACAATGAGAACAACTATATGATTCTCAAGGTCACCCAATATCCATTGCCAACGGAGGCCATCCAAAAGATGGCGGCGGCTTGCAAATCCATTTTAGTGGTGGAGGATGGTCAACCAGTTGTGGAGGAGGATGTGAAGAAATTGGTCAATGTCTCTTACAAAGTGGAGGGCCGTTTGACTGGAAAATTGCCTCGTACAGGCGAGTTGAATCCAGACAATGTCTCATTGGCTTTGAGCAAGGAGAACAAACCAGTTTTCGATCCTGCGCAAAACATGGCGGGTCGTCCGCCTCAATTGTGTCAAGGTTGTGGACACCGTGACGTTTACGCTGCCATCGGCGAGGTGGTGAAGGAGTACGAGAACGCCCGTGTCTTCGGAGATATCGGTTGTTATACGTTAGGCGCATTGCCGCCATTCAAGGCGTTGGCCAGCTGTGTTGATATGGGTGCAAGTATCACCATGGCGAAGGGTGCCGCGGATGCTGGTCTATGGCCTGCCATCGCCGTGATCGGTGACTCCACCTTCACACACAGTGGTATGACCGGCCTTTTGGACGCAGTGAACGACAAGAGCAATGTCACCATCATCATCAGTGATAATTTGACTACGGGTATGACCGGTGGACAGGACAGTGCCGGATTGAACAAGTATGAGGCGATTTGCCTAGGCTTGGGAGTTGAACCTGAACACGTTCGTGTCGTGGTGCCATTGCCAAAGAATATGCCGGAGATCACCCAAATCCTTCGTGAGGAGATCAATTACAAGGGCGTGAGTGTGATCATCCCTCGTCGTGAATGTATTCAAGTGGCTGCTCGCCATGCTCGTGAGCGTGCTAAACAAAACAATAAATAAGAGGATTACGATATGAAGAAAGATATAATTCTATGCGGTGTGGGTGGACAAGGAATCCTCTCTATCGCGACAATCATAGGTGAGGCCGCCACAGAGGCAGGTATCTACCTAAAACAAGCCGAGGTGCATGGAATGAGCCAACGTGGAGGCGATGTGCAAAGTAACTTGCGCCTCTCCACCGATCCTATCTGGAGCGACCAAATTCCTACGGGAGAGACGGATGTCATCATCAGCATGGAGCCTATGGAGGCGCTTCGCTATATCGCCTATTTGAGTCCAGAGGGTACCATTGTGACGAACAATAAGCCTTTCATTAACATCCCTAATTATCCTGACGAATCCGCTTTGAAGAGCGAGTTGGAGCAATTGCCGAACGTGCAATTGGATATCGAGGCGATCGCCACTGAATTAAAGAGTCCTAAGAGCGCCAATATGGTCCTTTTGGGTATGGCCGCCCCATATATCGAGGTGTTGAGTGTGGATCAATTGCGCAAAGCGGTCAGTGTGATCTTCGCTCGTAAGGGAGAGGCTGTTGTGGAGGCCAATTTGAAGGCCTTTGACCGTGGTGTGGAAGCTTCGAAGAAATAAGATTTTTAACCTAAATAAAACTAATACAGAATGATACACAATCCTGAAATAGAGTGCATGAGCCGAGAGAACATGCGCAAGTTGCAAAGTGAAAGACTTATCAAAGTAGTAAAGACTTGTTACGAGAAGGTTCCTTTTTATAAGAAAAAGATGGACGAACTAGGTGTGAAGCCAGAGGATATCAAGTCAATTGACGATATCAACAAATTACCTTTCACCACTAAGCACGACCTTCGTGACGAGTATCCTTTCGGATTGCAAGCCGTTCCAATGAGCGATGTGCGTCGTATCCATGCCTCTTCAGGTACCACAGGTAAGCCGGTGGTTGATACCTATACAGACAATGATATTGACAATTGGTCAGAGGGTGTAGCCCGCGTGATGGCAGCCGGTGGCGTTGGCCCTGGTGATGTTGTGCAAGTATCCTATGGTTATGGTTTGTTTACGGGTGGTCTTGGTGCTCACGATGGCGCCAACAAGCGTGGTGCGGTGCAATTGCCAACCTCTGCGGGTAACTCAGAGAAGCAAATCATGTTGATGAAGGACTTCGGTTCAACCGCTTTGTGTTGTACTCCTTCCTATGCTTTGCACTTGGCGGAGTGCATCGAAAAGAGTGAGCAAGTGAATATCGAGGATATGAAACTTCGTGTCGGTTTCTTCGGTGCGGAGCCTTGGACAGAGGGTATGCGCAAGGAGTTGGAGGAGAAGTTGCATATCAAGGCCATCGATATTTATGGTTTGACTGAGATGTCAGGTCCTGGTGTCGGCGGCGAGTGCGAATGCCAAGATGGAACCCACCTTTGGGAGGATATGTTCTTCCCTGAGATCATCAACCCTGATACCTTGGAGCCTGTCGCTCCAGGCGAGTTTGGTGAGTTGGTCTTCACCTCCCTTTGCAAGGAGGCTATGCCAATCCTTCGTTACCGTACCCGTGACCTTACCCGCTTGATCTACGAGCCATGTAAGTGTGGTCGTACAGCGGTTCGTATGGATCGTATCCTAGGCCGTTCAGACGATATGATGATTATCCGTGGTGTCAATGTTTTCCCTTCACAAATTGAGACTGTATTGACTGAATTCCCAGCCTATACACCATACTATTTCATTACAGTGGATCGTAAGAACAACGAGGATACCTTCGATTTGGATGTGGAGCTTCGTGAAGAGTTCTATTCGCCAAATCCTGCGAAACAGATGCCTCATATCAAGCCATTGTATGACCGTATCGTGAGCCTTGTCGGTATCAAACCGAACATCCACATCCTAGCCCCTGGTAGCATCGAGCGTTCTATCGGTAAGGCAAAGCATGTGAACGATAAACGTAATTTCAAAGGATAACTTTGAGTTAAGAGTTAAGAATTAAGATTTAGGAGTTCGTTTTTTCTCTTAATTCTTAATTCTTAAATCATAATTCTTAATTTAAAAAAGATGAATACTCCATTAGATTATCAAGTTGTCACAGATGCCATGGACAGCATGGCGTTAGGTGACTTTTCCCATGCGACCATTCGTGATATTCAAGCGCTCTCTCGCTTGTTGGAAGAGAAGACTGGTCAGCCAGTTATCCATTTGGAAATGGGTGTTCCTGGCCTACAACCTTCTGAAATCGCTTTGAAGGCTGAACAAGAGGCGTTGGCAAACGGTTGTGCGACCGTATACCCTCCGAATGGTGGTATTCCAAGAATCAAGAATGCCGCTTCTCAGTTCGTGAAAGCCTTCATAGGCGTTGATATTGAGCCACTTTGCTGTATTCCGACGACTGGTAGCATGCAAGGCACATTTGCGACCTTCACGGCTATCTTCCATGCGACAGCAGGTACTAAAAAGGATACTGTGTTGTTCATTCAGCCAGGATTCCCAGTTCAAACCACACAATGTGATGTGATCGGTTTGAAGCATGTGGGCTTGGATATCCATGACTATCGTGGTGATGCCTTGATCCAAAAATTGGAGGAGATGATGAAGGGTGGTAACATCAATAGCATCGTCTATTCTAATCCTAACAACCCATCTTGGGTATGCTTCACAGAGGAGGAGTTGAAGGGTATCGCATCGTTGGCTGACAAGTATGACGTGATTGTTCTAGAGGATTTGGCTTACTTCGCCATGGATTTCCGTCGTGACTTGTCTCATCCTTTCCAAGCGCCTTACCAAGCTACTGTAGCTAAATATACCGACAACTATGTGTTGTGGGTTTCCGGCTCCAAGGCCTTCTCTTACGCGGGACAACGTATCGGTGTCACTTGCATCAGCAATAAGCTCTACAAACGCGTCTATAAGCCATTAGCGGACAAATTTGGAGTGGGAGAGTTCGGTAACTTCTTCTGCAACCGTTTGATGTATACGCTTTCCAGCGGTACGACCCATAGTGTGCAACATGCGATGGCTGCCTTGATGGAGGCTGCGTGCGACGGTAAGTATAACTTCTTGGATGATGTGAAGGAGTATGGCCGTCGCGCCAAGTATATGAAGGATGTCTTGCTTGCCAACGGATTCTATTTGGTATATGACAACGATATGGGTGCCCCTTTGGCGGATGGTTTCTACTTTACCGTTCAATACCCAGGTATGAATGACTTGGAGTTGACCCGTGAGTTGATGTACTACGGTATTGCTGTCTTCCCATTGGATACGATGGGCTCTAACGAGCAAGGTGTGCGTGTATGTACCTCTTTCTTCAAGAAGGAGCAGGAGGGTATGTTCAAGGAGCGCATCGAGGCATTTAAGAAGAATCATTAATTTGAATCTCTCATGACTTTACAAGAGAATCTAAATAACAACGACAGGTTCGCGAAGAGCATCGGCGCACAGATCACGGAGGTTCGTGAAGGCTATGCCAAGGCTGAACTTGATGTGAAGGAGAATCATTTGAATGGTGCGGGTGTTTGCCAGGGTGGAGTAATCTACACCTTGGCGGACCTTGCCTTCGCCGCAGTAGCCAACTCGCATGGCATACTCTCTTTGGGTATTTCCAATACGATTACATTCATCAAATCCGCCCAATTGGGTGACCATTTGACGGCAGAGTGTACCGAAGTGGTGAACCACCATAAATTGCCTTACTGCGACATGAAGGTGATGAACCAAAATGGAGAAATTTTGGCTGTGGTTACAGGTTTAGGCTATCGCTTGAAGAAGGAGTTCGGATTTGACGAACTGATGTGATTGCGAGATTAGGCTGGACACAATTGCTTGAAATCATTCCAATTGATAATGAGCTACAATAATTTTTTTTTATATGAAAAAGAAATTTTTAAATTTAGGGGTTTTTTCTTCGGCTATTATGTCGGTTGTTTTTATGATGAGTTCTTGTTCCGTTGAAATCAACAATGGCATCGAAGATGATGATGAACCAGAGAAACAAGAGGTGTTTGTTCCTGTCATCAAGGAGCATATCACGTGGGAAGAGATCTGTAAGATCAATGAATCCGCTAAACGATTCATTTGTCCAGGTCCTGAAACGGGTTATTACCAAACTATTAAACCAACCAAACAAGGAGAGATCAGTATCTTTTTCTGGGCACCGGATATCAATGGAAGCCTAAATGATTATTCTCCTAACAATCCTATCAATCTTTATGCGGACCAATATAAGACTGTTCTGGAAGAGGCCAACTACAATGTTTGCTATTATTTCGATTTTTTTAAGTGGAACGGTAACAATGGTGTCTCGGTCATTTCTGGTGATATAGATAATAAGTGGGGATACTATTTCACTGTAGTGGATAAGAGTAAGTATGATTACTCAAAAATCAAATACAGTAATATTGAGCCAGAAAAGTTGATTAATAAAGGCGAATTTGATGTGGTAAATGGTATTACCATAGGTTCTAAAGTATCATGGGAACAAATTAAAACGAAGACGCGTTATACGCAGTATTTCCCATGCGTTTACGAGGGTGTCGGCGAGTTTAAATTGTTGGATGATAAATTTGAATGGAGGTTTGAAGATAATCCAAAATATAAAGAGAGTTTTATACAAATCGTAGAGGAGTCTGGATTCAGATGTTATTACAATCAAAATGACGATTTGGGTTATGTGAAAAAAGTGGATGGTCTCTTCTATGAAATTGATATCTGGAGTTACACGGGTTACTTATATACCATAGATTTCCTTGTCACGGAAGATGGATCAAGGTATGAGTAAAATATTCGTGAGAATCGCTATATTTGCTTAGTAGACGTTTAGACCAACACGGGAACACATTCTGATTTATTTAAGTAACAGATAATATAATAATTTACGAACCAGCAATAATTTTAGACTAACATATTATTAATCATAGCGTTTGCTATTTATTCGGATGAATACGGAGAACTATAAAATACAAAATATCGATGATTATGCTGAGTTGCTTAAGCAAGTCAAGCATCGCATTGGTCTTGCCCAAAAAAGAGCCATCTATTCTGCGAATGGAGAGATGTTGCACATGTATTGGGATATAGGGAAACTCCTTCAGAATAAAATAGATGAAGCAAATTGGGGAGATAAACTGTTAGAGAGACTCTCCATTGATTTAAAAAACGAGTATCCAACAGTAAAAGGGTTTACAACACGTAACTGCCGATATATGATGCAGTTTTATCGTGAATATAATCAAGAACTTACATTTGTGAAACTGCCCGTTTCACAAATTGAAGGTTCGAATGAAATGGTGAAACCAACCATTTCACAAAAATTCATATTGCCAATAACTCATATTAGCTGGGCTCATAACGTTGTCCTTATGCAGAGGGTTAAAGATATTGATGCCCGTTATTGGTATATGCTAAAAGCTATCGAAAACAGTTGGAGTCGCGACTATCTTATTGAAGCCATAAAACTTGATTATTATGGCAAACAAGGTGCGTTGGCAAATAATTTCAACCAAACATTACCAGAATTACAAGCAAAACAAGTAAAGGAAATGCTAAAAGATCCTTACGTGTTTGATATGTTGACATTTTCGGATGAATATTCAGAACGTGATGTTGAGTTAGGATTGGTTCATCATATTGAGAAATTCCTTGTCGAGTTAGGTTGTGGATTTGCTTTTATGGGAAGGCAATATCATATAACAGTTTCTAATGATGACTATTACATCGATTTGCTTTTTTACCATACACTCTTGCATCGATATGTTGTGATAGAATTGAAAAAAGGTGATTTCAAGCCTGAATACATAGGTAAATTGAACTTTTATTGCTCTGCAGTTGATGATAATTTAAAACATGACGGCGACAATGAAACAATTGGATTACTTTTGTGTCAGACAAAAGATAAAGTAAAGGCAGAATATGCTTTGCGTGGTGTGATGAAACCTATAGGTATCTCTGAATACGAGTTAGGTCAATCATTGCCTACAAATCTACGTTCTACCTTGCCTTCAATCGAAGATATTGAAAATCAATTAAACAAGTAGTTTTTTACGAACCAGAAATAATTTTAGACCAACATATTATTAATCATAGCGTTTGCTGCTATTCTGAAATCATTCCAAAGCTTGGCCGCATAGGAAATCAATAACAGAAGATAGAAGCGAATGTCTGCGTCGTATGACGTGGGCATTCCTTGTCTGTTATTGAGGGTCTGGCCAAGCACCCGGAATGTGGATGAGGATTTGTCCACGTTCTTTTTTGTGCTTGGCTGGATTGAATGTTTTTAGGTTTAATAGAGATGGCAACGCACCTAAAAACAAATTGCCTATGCCCACACTCAACTGGATAGGTAAGGAGGCGGTGGTGAATCATCACCACGATGTGCCTTACCGTACCCTTGATAAAAAATATGCGTTTAACAACGGCGAAACAATCGTTGGCGGTGGTAGAGACGCGATTAATCGCGTCTCTACAGAAAACAAAATCATTCACGGTGACAATCTGGAGGCATTAAAGGCCCTGCTGCCCGAATACGAAGGTCGCATCAAATGTATCTATATTGATCCTCCTTACAACACAGGAAACGAAAACTGGGTCTATAACGATAACGTAAATTCTCCCAAAATACAGAAATGGCTTGGGCAAGTAGTAGGCAAAGAGGCGGAAGACCTTAGCCGCCACGACAAATGGCTCTGCATGATGTACCCTCGCTTGAAACTCCTTCATCAGTTGCTTGCTGACGATGGTGCTATCTTTATATCCATTGATGATAACGAACAGGCAAATCTGAAATTGCTTTGCGATGAGATATTTGGAGCAGGGAATTTTGTAGGACAATGGCATTGGTATCGATCAGCGACACCTCCAAATTTATCATACAAAATCAAGAAGAATTTAGAGTATGTTCTTGCATACGAAAAGAAGAAATCATCTTCCAAATACAAAGGAATACAAAAGGTGAGTAAGAGTGATGATCCTATTACAAAACCACAAAATACATTTAAGACCTTAACATTTCCTTCTGGTACAATTAATTTTAAGGGGATAAAGGATGGTGTGATTAAAAGTGGAGTTTATGGAACAGATAAATTCCCCAATAAACTATTGAATGATATAGATGTCTTGAATAATACCAACCAGAATGAAGTGACATTTGAGAATCGTTTTATTTGGGTTCAAGAAAAATTGGATGAAGAATTAGCCAAAGGGACAACAATTAATTGTTCAAAATCATTAGTGATTTCATACAAAAGAAGAGAGTACGATCCAGAAGTTCCTCCAAATTTAATTGATGAATCCGTTTATGTTACAACAACAGAAGAATCAGGAAAACTTCTGACGGATATTTTTGATGGTAATAAAGTATTTGATTATCCCAAACCACCATCACTAATTGAATATCTTATAAATTTCTTATGTGATAAATCTTCCATCATTCTCGACTCTTTTGCCGGCAGTGGCACTACTGCCCATGCCGTCTTGAACCTAAACAAGCAAGACGGAGGCAATAGAAAATTCATCTTGGTGGAGATGGAAGATTATGCAGAGAACATCACTGCTGAGCGTGTACGTCGTGTCATTAACGGTTATGGCGAAGGAAAGAATGCGGTGGAAGGTACTGGCGGTTCGTTCAGTTATTACGAATTGGGTGAACCTATTTTTACGGATGACCAGAACCTAAACGAATCGGTAGGCGTGGAGAAATTGCGCGAATATATCTGGTATTCGGAAACGCGTGTGCCGTATTGTAGAGACGGTGTGCACACCGTCTCTACGGGGAACGCACAATCCTATTGGTTGGGCAACCACGATGGCACGGATTATTATTTCTATTACGAACCAGACCGTATCACCACCCTCAGCCACGATACGCTGAACATTGTGGAACGTAAGGCCGACACCTACGTCGTTTATGCCGACCAGTGCGTGATAGACAAAGAATGGCTGAACAACCACCACATTATTTTCAAGAAAATACCACGTGACAT
>JAKSKY010000078.1 GCA_024401515.1 Paludibacteraceae bacterium
TCGTTGAGGTAACTCTCTAATTTTCTTTCTATTCTACGCCTCATTTATGCTGAATTTACATTTATTCCATATTTTACACACTGCAAATTTACATTTATTCCGTAATTTTTAAACAACAAAATTACATTTATTCCTAAAATACTCTTGACAATGGAAATTCGGGAATACAATGTGTCCTCCTGGTTAACCCAACAAAAAGAAAGTCCACCGTTGTAGCGACGATGGACTTCTTTTGAAAAAAACAACACTTACTACAAACAAACGGTAGACGCTTTGGGAGTCTAATTTAGTTTGCCGAATAACCATAGCACAATCTTATGCGCATGAGTTATATCAGCGTATAAAATGTTCCTTTGCAAAACTTTCGCTTCGCAGTAGTTGGAATTTCTAATAAGTTGAGAAAATGTGATTTGCCTGCCGGCTTTGAATTTTCTCAGGAAACATTTTAATTACGACGCAAAGGTATAACCTTTTTTTGATTCTACAATAGAGATGCCTCTTTTTTTTGTCCGCGGCGATTTGTTTTTGATGAAACAATTACAAACGAAACGTTTTTGATGATTATTATGCGTCTTTTCTAATTGATTTGTGTGCTATGTTTTTTATTTACATTAATTTAGCACCCAAAATAATCGTAATATTTACAACCATGAAGACACTGATTCAAAGAATCGTATTGCCACTGATTTTGATTTTATTGGGTGGAACCATCCAAGCCGCGGATTTCAAGGCTAATGGCACCTACTATATTTTCCATGCTTCGGGTATGGCGCTCTCCGCTGTGGATGGGGTGCCCAATCTCCATACGTTCAATGCCGGCGAGGCGCAACGTTTCCAGTTGGTGCCTTCCGGTGGTTATTATCTAATCAAGAGCGTCTTAAAAGGTAAAAATGTGGGGCGGACTGGTGATTGGGATACCGAACTTACCTCCAATGCCAACAACTACTCTAAATTTACTGTGGAGGATGCAGGTGGCGAATATGTGAAGTTCAGATGTTTGGATAATAATCTATATTTGGGTACTGATTCTTACGTGCCAGGCGCTAGTCTCTACTCTGATAAGAATGGCAAGGAGTCTTTGCATTTCTGGTATTTGCGTGAGGCGAATGGGACTGAATTGATCACGGATGGTTTGAATATGACCATAGACAAGGCGGAGGCGAGGCTATCCGCCACCCAAGAGGGTGATGGAGAGGGCGAATTCCCGGTGGCGGATAGAAAGACGTTGAAGGATGCGGTCGCCAAGGCGAAAGTGGTCTTGGATGCACCTACTTCCCAAACTGAAATTGTGGAGGCGACCTCCGCGTTGGCGGATGCGTTGAACCTATACAATACCAAGCGCAATCTTCCTTTTGCAGCTGGTGTGAAGTATTACATCGTACATGCCAGCAACCGTTACCTATCGAACGAGAATGGTTCTGTCCAGTTGAAGAATCGAGCTGCGGCGACTAAGATGCAGTTTGTTTTTGAGTCGCTTTCGGATGGAACTTACGCTTTGAAAAATGTCGCTTCAAACAACTATGTGACCGCTTCGGGTGAGTATGAAGTGAAGATGGCGGCCAATACCTCCTCTTCCGCTACCCATTTCAAGGTGGCGTATGCTTCCAATGAAGATTATTATGTCCGCTTCCAATTCGCTTCCAACGGTAAATACATGGGTACGGATGGCACATCTGACGGAAAGGGAGTCTACAGTGATAAGAGTGGTTCGGATGGCAAACATTATTGGCATCTGGAGCGTGTGGATGCTCCTGCTGGCGCACGTTCCTCCTTCCTGATTGGAAGTTCCGCTATCCGTTTGGGTGTCAATTGGTATGATGAGGCGGGTGCGCACATCAATGCCCATGGCGGATGTGTCTTGTATGAGAATGGCACCTACTATTGGTTTGGCGAGAATTATCGTCCATCCCCTGTGAAGAGCAACGGTATCGTCTGCTACTCCTCCAAGGATTTGTACAATTGGAAAAGAGTGGGTATGGCCTACCAATGTCCCGAACAACCGCTTCGTAGCGATTATCAGGATATGAACTATGGTAGAACCTTGGAACGTCCGAAGGTGATGTATTGCCCTAATACCGGCAAATATGTGATGTGGGTACATTGGGAGAATGGATCGGGCTATGCCGCTTCCCGCGTGGCGATTCTCTATGCGGACCAAATTACAGGCCCTTACCACTTCGTCAAGACCATGCGCCCTCGTGGAGATGAACAGCCGTCCGGCTCCCGTGACCAAACGCTTCTTTTGGATCCTGATTACCATGTGGGCTACCATTTCGGATCGGCGGAGGAGAACGCGACGATGCATGGAACGCTTCTCACCGATGATTTCTTGGATTTGAGCAATACGTGGGAGCGGATGTTTGTGAAGCGTCAATATGAGGCCCCCGCCATATTCAAATACCATAAAAGATTTGTGGCGATCACATCAGGTTGTACGGGTTGGGACCCTAATCCGGGACACTCCTCTTATTCCCAGATGCCTTTGAGTGGGTGGTCGGACATGGGCAATCCATTCGTGGATGCCAATGCCAACACCTCCTACAATAGCCAAAGCAATTATGTCTTCAAGGTGCCGGGCAAGTATGACGCCTACATCTACATGGGCGACCGTTGGAAGGGTGGCGATTACTTCAATGACGCCAATGTGGGCGAGTCTTGGCACATTTGGTTGCCGATCGATATGCGTTCGGGGTATCCGATCATACGCTTTTATCAGGAGTGGGACTTGAGTCTCTTCGATCAATTGAACCGTTATCGTCGTGTGGCGAAGTGCGAGGAGGGGAAAACTTATCTGTTGCTCTCCAAAAACGCCAATAAGATATTGTCTGAAAAGGAGGGTAGACTCTCTTTGCGGGAGGATGACGATGCGACCAATCTCTCCTTTAGGGTTTCCTTTAAGGATGGCTATTATATTTTGACGGATGTCGTTTCCGGTCGTGCCTTGGATGCCACGGATGGACATTTGGCGCTACGAGACTCTTCCGGTTCCTATGAACAGCAGTGGCGTCTCTCCAGTGCGGGAAGCGACGGCTATTACTATTTTTCGCCTCGTTCATCATCCTCTTCCGCGATGACCAATTTCAGTGCGTCTCCGACCGCCAATGGTATTGTGGGCTTGGCTTCGGCAAGCCAGGATGCGAGCTGCCAGTTCGCCTTCTGTTTTGATTCCCAAAAGTGTGATTATGATCCAATCTCTGATGAGTCGGATGGCTCATACGCGAAGTGGATCGAATCCAAAGGTTACCAAAAGGTGGAGACAACCGCAGTGGAGGATCTTTGCAGTGAGCGGGGTGGAATGTCTGATTTGCGCGTCATGGCAGGGAAGGGCGTTTTGAGGATAAATGCCTCTGTGCCGCAAACGGTTATGGTTTGGCGGGTAGAGGGTGAATTGGCCCGTTGTTTGACTGTTGAGGCAGATAAGGAGTATGAGGTGCGACTCCCTGAGGGTCTTTATGTGGTAAACGGAGAAAAGTTTATTGTGCGTTAAGAAATAAAATAGGCTACTCCAAGGAGGGGTAGCCTATTTCGTATCGTATTCTATGGTTTTATTTTTGTGTCAATACCACTGATGTGTTGGTGAATGACTTGAATCCACTCAGAATCTCAAGGATTGTGTTCCATTCGGAGGCTGGGAATTGGTTGTTGTTGATTTGCCAATCCACGTTGACGATGAGTTGGCCATTCTCCACTTTTGCCTTTGAAACGAATGAACCGCACTTGTTGGTGATGTTCTTATCGAATGTCTCTTGGTTCATCACTTCATAACCTGAAGGAATCTTGAAGCTGATTTGGTAAGAGTCCAAGAAGGTGTTCTTGAAGGTGATGTCAGCTTTGCGCTCTTTCTTCAAGGCGTTTAGGTTCATGTCGTCCAATAGCTTACCGATATTGACAATCTTGCTGTTGTTGGTTGTTCTGACCATATCCTCCACGACTGTTTCGGTGTTGTACTTGAAGGCTGGATCCTTCTCGAACAGACCGTAAGAGTCGATTTTGTATGATTTCACCTCTTTGACATGGTTGGCGAAATATTCTTTCGCCTCGTTGTCGAAAGCCTCTTTTTGATTAAATGCTTCTTTGTTAAGGTAAACAATCCATTCGTCCAATACGCCGGTGATGAACGCTTTGGATTTTGTGGCGTCCTCCTGAAAGGAGGTGGTGATGCCGAAATGGTTGCGCATGATGGAGTCCCATTGCCAATAGGTGCCTAATTGTTTTCTGTAATTTTTTTTGACGGTACCTGTCGCGGAAACGGTTCGCTTCACGTCCAAAGCGTGAATGTCGTCCTTGTCTATGTTCACCTCCATGACGATTGTCGTTTTGTTTTTTTCGGCGGGGGTCACTGGAATGTTTTTGTGGATAAGTTTCGAGTAATCGTCGCAGGAATTGTACCTGTAGGCTTTGTTCTCCGCGTTGTAGAATATGCCTTCTGTTCCGTCAAATGCGCTGCTTTTGTCTATAGCGCAAGGCAGACCGTTGTGGCAAGTGTTGTAAATGGTACCGTCGTTAAGGCGGACGATACGGTCAAAGTCACTCTTTATGAGCGCCTCTTTTCGATCTCCGAAATACCTGTCCAAGGCGATTCCATAAGACCGGTTGATTTTGAAATTGTCCAACAACCATTTGAAGTAGTTGAAGAATTGTTTTTGATCGTTAAATGTGTATCCGTTAGGAAGCCAGTTGAGGGCTAAGTAATTGTATAGATCGTCCGCTTTTTGTTTGTCGCTCAACCCTGGGTGTTGTGAAATGTATTTGCTTGCCCCCTTGTAGATGTTTTTGTATTGTTTAGGGTAAACGAAGGCAATGTCGTAATCGCTGAAAGCGAGATTGATAAGAGGCCTCTCTTCCTTTCCTTTGCGGTGAAGTCCGTATTCCAATTTAGGGAAGAGCTCTTTGCACTTAGATCTGCTTTCCCAAGATGCGAAGATGAATCTAAAGCGTGGATTCTCTCTGAAAGGGGCGGATTGCATGCATTTTTCCCTCTTGGCGACATTCTTCAACGTAAAGTCCAAATGGTCTCTCTCTTTTGTGGCGTTTAGGGTCTCTTTCGCCTTGATGGAGTCTGGTAGCCAGTACCAGGTGTCTGTCATAAGGTTGTTGTCGAAATCTCCGTGAAAGCGGTATTGTTGGATAGGAGCGTTGTCGTTGAGGTAAAAATGTCTCTCGTGTGTATGGTTGATCTCCTTCTCTTCGTAAATGAAGTAGTCGAGTACGTCTCCCTTCTGTAGGTTGGGTACGGCGATCTTGGTCACATTGTTCTTCTGACGGCGGTTTTTCAGGTCCGTACTGATTTTGATGTAGTCGTCAGGGTTAATCTCCACGATGGATCCGTTCTCCTTGATGATACGGATACCTACCACCTGCTTGACGTTTTGGGTGTTGTTCATATATTCTACCGTGGAGAATTGACGGATGGCGCTGTTGTCGTTGATTTTAATAAGGTTTCTATACAACTCAGTGCATCTTAGCGGCATTTGTCCACCCATGTAGGCGACCTTGACATGGCCGATGAACTCTTGGTATCTGGCCAAAATGACAACGGGTGCGTTTTTGTATTGCTCCGCAACGTTATAGTTCTTGAATTCGGGCATATCGGGACGTGCCCATATCTCATTGATCACCTTCTCATCGTCCAACGATCTTTTTCTGGCGCTAGCCGGAATGATGAAGAGGGACATCAAAATAAATGCTATATATTTTTTCATGACTGTTCCTGTTATGTTCTTATTTCTTTAAAACTACCATCTCCAAGTAGGCTGATCTCAATGCCTCCAAATCTTTGTTCCAGGTTGGAATTTCGGACAAAGGAATGATTGTTTTCTTCATGATGATGCTTCGGTAATAAACCAACTTGTTGCCCTTCTTGGTGTATTTCACTTCGAATTTGTAGTAGGGTTTGTCAATGGAGAGGTTGGCTGGCGTGTAGGCCACCTTGTAACCTGCTGGAATGGTCAGCTCAGTCGTTATGGCGTCGCTGGCTTTGTAGTTTAGGAATGATAGGGCGCTTTTACGCTCTTTCATGTCGATGATGATGTTGCTAGCCTTGTTGTCCAATTCCATGGATACCAAATATTCATTTCCCGCACAGACCAATTCGTTGGTCAATTCGATAGGGTAGGAGATGACCACCTCCCTGTCGGATGCTTGTGTGTTGGCGATTTTAACTTCATCGTCCGATTCGGGAAGACCTTTGAATCCGAGGGCATTCAAACTTTTCACGACATCCGTGAAATCGTCATCCATATTGGCAAGGAAATAAATCTTGTCTTCTCCTCTTCTGACATTCTTATAGTCACCCTTTAATGTATTGCCTGAAATATTTAAAGAGACAAATGTGCTATCCAAGTTGTCCTGTGGCTTATTGTCCGGGATCTTGGTCAAAATGCAATTGCCGCCATTCTCGATCATGACGTGTTGGCCCGCGATGGAGCTTGGGTACTCCTTGAGTGCGGCGTACTCGCATGTCGCATCCAAGTAGATGGTGTCCTTGCCCATGATGGCGGCGCAGATGGCATGGTTGTCAACCGCCAACGAAGGGGTGGTGTAGTCGTAAGGAAGGGAACTGGTGCCCAACCAAACCATTCGGCCGTCGATACCCTCACACTTCAGCATGTGCTTCAATAAGTTGGCCATGCCTTTGCAGTCTCCGTATTTGTTGTCCAATACCTTGTCTGCGGTGTGTGGCTTAAAACCGTTGATGCCATCCTCGAAAGCGATGTAACGGATGTTTTGTTGTACCCATTCGTAGATTTTGCCCACCTTTTCAAGGTTGGTCTTGCAGCCTTCCGTGATCTTTTTCGTTTGTGCGCAGACATTGTCTGTTTGTTCATTGTTTTGTTTCAAAAGGTTGCTGTACCATTTGTATTGGTCTTGGGCCGTCTCGAAGAGGGTCATTTTGCTACCGTTCGACGCTTGGGCTGACTTATAGACAAAGATGATGTTCGGACAGCGGAATAGGGTGGACGGCGTGTGCTTCTCCTCTTTCTCCGCCTTCACGTTAGCCATTTTATAAGTGATGATCTTGTTGCTGCCGGACTGCTTCACCTCCTTTTGTATGCTCTCGTTAAAGGCATACTCTTTGATTTCCAGGTCCAACCAAGAAGGAATCTCGATGGTGACGCTCTTCTCTGCCACAAACATCGGTTCGTTGAATACCAATCTGGCTAAGTAGATGGCCTCCGGAAAATCTTGGTCATATTTGTAACCACAAACCTTTCCCTTGCTGTCGAAGTTCATCTCCACTTGGCATAGGTTCATGCCGTCGAAGAAGATACCTCCATTGGTTAAGTTGGAAGAGTGCTTGTAGGTGACGTTTTGTACTGAGTTGATTTTTAAATAAGAGGACTCTTCGTTGTAGGGAAGAATATCTACGTATTCATCTACCCAACGGACATTTTTGTAATATTTTTGGACATTGTACTTGGCGGAAACGCCTGTAGAGCTTCTGGAGAAGGTGATTTTCTCCACATCTTTGTTGATGATGATGTTTTCATCCTCCTCCAAATAGTCAAGGAGGGGATCCTCTGTCGCTTTGGCGGCGAATGTTCCGATTGGAAGCGAGGCCATTCCTAGTAGGAATAGAGACAATAAAAAGTTCTTTTTCATCCTTTTGTTTATGTTTTTGATTTATTTGTTTTCGGAATTGTTTATTGGCAACACTTTGCAAAGATAGTGAACATCGGATATTGTAGCAAATATAATCTGATGAATCATTTCTTTGTGGTGAACTGCCGTTGGATTATATCTATACAGTTCTTTATTATAAAAAAAATAGGCTGCCCAATTCCTTGAGCAGCCTATGGTAGGAACCTCTTTATTAGAATACAAGCGGTGAATTAATCCCTCTTCATAATCTTGATGGTCTCGTTGTTCTCCAAACGGATGATGTAGATGCCGGCTTCCAATTGGTCGATGACGGATGCCTCGCCTGCGTTAAACGCCTTCACCAACATACCTTGGGTGTTGTAGATTTGACCTGCCAATTCGTTGATGTCCACCCTCTGGATGGCGCTTAGATTCTCCACGTTGGTATAGTCTACTGTCGGACCATTGTACTCCTCGCCTGGAACGCCCTTTTGATATACCCTCACATAGTTCACGTACATCTTCGCTTCGCCGTTTTGTAGGGCGGAGACTTGGTTGATGTCGTAGATGTGTGAGAAGTCACCACCGATGGCTAGATTGAAGAGTAGGAAGAACTTCTTGTGGAAGTAGCGTCCTGGACTGCTCTCCTGACTTTTGTCTCCGATGTTCATTTGGTAATAGGGCCTTGCGCTTGGGTACTTGTCTTGGTCCAAGTACATCACGATCTTTTGGTCGTCCCAATAGAGCGTGTAGAGGTGGTATTCACCATCCTGCAAGGAGTAGTCCCATGTGTTGCTTTGGGTGTACATGGAGTGGTTGCCGTTCTGCATAGGGCCCCAGTGGCAGGCACCATTGAAGTAACGCTCTTGAGCGCCCTTCTCGAAACCCTCCGAATTACCCATCTCCATGATGTCGATTTCGCCGCAGTAGGGCCAATTGTTGTAGTCGATGTCGGCGCCCAACATCCAGAAGGCTGGCCAAAGTCCATTGGCAGTCTTAGGCAGACGGATGCTTGCCTCCACCTTTCCGTGGCAGAAACTCATGCCGCCCTGGGTGGTCAATCGGCCAGAAGTGCATTGCTTGTTGCCGTAAGGCTGTTTTTTGGCGGTGATGATCAGGCAATCGTTGCCCTTCTCGTCTTGCGCCTCGATGACATTGTTTCGGGTGTAGTATTGCAACTCGTTGTTTCCACCACCATCGTTACGCTCCTCCACATTCCAAACACGGTCCAGCCTGCCGTCGTCGAAGAGGTCTTGCCAAATCAGTTTATAACCGTTGGTTTCACCAGTGCCTCGTTGTGAGTTGGGGTCTATCGGTTGAGCGGTTTGCTTCATGCTTTTGATCAGGGTGATGTCGTCGATATAGACCTCAATATCCTCTGAAATGTCGTCGGCACGGTCCAGCATCACGAAGAAATCCTTGTAGGTGCCCGCCTTCGCCTCTCTTAGGTCGAAGGTAACGGTCGTCCATCCATCGTTCTGTAAATAGGGCATGTTGCTCTCGTAGGTCTCGTCGTCCGGACCGGACTCAATCTTGAATGATACATCACCGATGCTTTTCTTAAGGAACTTCACGGTGGCGTAGGAGTAAGTCTCCTCGTCAGGACCGATGGCCAAGGAATAGACATCGCGCAGAATGACTCCTGCCCAGTTGTTCGTCTCGGTAGGACGCACGCATTTGAGCACCTTCTCGGATGGGTTCACGTTGTCTGGGGCGGGATTATCCACCACCTCCGCCACCACATCTTCTATGATGGCCCAATCTTTGACGCTTCCCTCGAAGTCGTCGATCACGATTTTGTCTTGTGCGAACGCTCCCCAGCAGAGTGTCGCCACCGCGGCGATCGTTAGGAATCTTTTGATATTCATCGCTCTTTAAGTTTTGTTTTGTAAGTGTATAATAGTCTGACTATTGTTTTTCAATGGTTGGAGGAATCGCCTGCTTTGTCCTCTCTTCTGGTTGTATGTCAGTTGCAAATATAGGGAGAATATTCTATTTGTTGAGAAATTAGGGGAAAATACATTCTTCCATATAAGTTTGTGATATGCCTATTTGCTTGGAAGGCAATATTTTAGTAACCGATTGCATCGACGAAGGAGATGCTCCTGAATATGTCGCAAATAATGCGTTGTTATTGGGCGAAATTTGACGATGCGACATTAAATTTATATTTTTGTCGCAAAATATGCGACGATAATCCGATGTTTATGTCGCGCAAATAAAGATACATGTATATTCACGAAAGAGAAGGTTGGACAAATTTTCGTTGGGATGCGGCTCAGTTGTCGTTTCTTCAGGATGTAGTCTGCCGTAAGCAAGGAGTGCTTTATGGCAGGTTGAGCTCATTGGGTTTTGACAGCAAACTGATGGCAATGGCAGAGAATCTGACGCATGACGTGGTCTATTCCTCCGAAATAGAAGGCATTCAACTGAATGTCGATCAAGTACGTTCTTCAATAGCTAGAAAATTAGGCATCGAAAATGTGAAATATACTGCTCCTTCGCGTTACGTTGACGCTGTGGTCAGCGTGATGCTTGATGCGCTTCAGTGTTATGATCAGCCCCTTAGCAAAGAGAAATTATGTGGGTGGCAATCCGCTTTCTTTCCAACGGGCTTGAGCGAAGGATCCCAGATAGAGGTGGGTAAATATCGTACCCATGAGGAGCATATCGTCAGCGGAATGTTTGGGCGGGAGAAGATTCATTATATTGCACCATCACCTGGTCGTGTGGAAAGGGAAATGCAAAAATTCCTAGAGTGGTTCAATTGCAATGAATCGGTGAGCAGCGTTATCCGCTCGGCTATTGCGCACTTCTGGTTTGTCAGCATTCACCCTTTTGAGGATGGAAATGGACGCTTGGCTCGTGTACTCTCCGATATGCTATTGGCGCGAGGAGAGGGAAGTCAATTCCGCTTCTACAATGTCTCTTCTCAAATCAATAAGGATAAGAATCATTATTACGATATTCTGAAGCGAATGCAGCATGGCGATGGAGACTTGACGGAATGGGTGATGTGGTATATGCAAAAGTTATCCGATGCCTTGGATGAAGCCAGTACAATAGTCTCCACGACACTTAACAAAAGTTTGTTCTGGCAGAAGGTGTCGTCTGTTCCGATGACCGAGCGCCAGACGGAGATGCTAAACCTTTTTCTTGACGGGTATGAGGCAAAGATTACCTCAAAGACTTGGTCCGCCCTGGCAAAATGCTCCAAGGATACCGCCATCCGTGACATTCAAGATCTCGTAAACAAGAATATCTTGATTGAAGACAACCCAGGAGCGAAACGTCCAAGCTATTCTATCGTCTATGATACAGAGGATCTCTCTCAATTCTTTTCCGAAGTTGAGATTAAAGAGGAGGATGGTATCTCATATCTCAGAGCCATGTATAAGGGCAGAACAGCTGTATGCGAAAGAATTCTGAAACTCGATGCTGAACGATACGGGAAAGGTGAGCTAACTTTGTCCAATTTGCTCAGTAAATATTGCTCGTATATTCACGTTTCTTAGTTTTTGTTTTTGCAATAGTATTTACGCTATGAAGCAGATGATTAAACACATCATTCTCTTGCTCTTCCTCGCATGGGGCGGCGCGTGTTTCTCTCAATCGGTTCAGAACGATGGAAACATTGCCCTTAATTGGGAAATCTATGATCCCCGATTTGATGGAGCGGAAGTTGACGCTCAACTGAATGAAATTGCTGCTTTCATCAAGGAGAATCCACAAGAAATATATTTGGTCACGGGACATGTGGATGAGCGGTGGCGTGGACCGTATAGCGTTAAATTGACGCTGAAGAGAGCGCAATGGGTGACGCAATCTTTGTTGGAGCGTTTGGGTGATGTGGATGTTATCATGATTCCTATCGACCTTGAAGATAAATGGCCTCGTATCCCTCATGCGAAAACGGAAGAGGAGCATGCATGCAACCGTAGAGTCGCTATCCAAACCTATTCCCCGAACTTATACCACGGTAAATGTGCCATCCGAGTAGAGCATGAGGTGTCGCGGAGGCTTCTTTCGGAGGAGGCTTATGCTACCTATTGGCGGAAATATGAAGCCATGAAGAAGCCTGGTAAAAAGATGTCGGAACGGAAGTGTGAGAAAGTCGCTGCTAAGTTGAGGCGGTTGAGGGAAGATTTGATGGGGAAATAAGTGGCGATAAATCTATCATTTAAGATAGTTATTCAATACGTCTAAATGTTAACGTATGTTAAAAATGGGGGGGGTAAAAATCGAGTTGAAATCTTTAGTAAATTTGTTTTATATAATTCTAAAGAGTAAATAATGCGATTATGAGATATCTAAAACAATTCATTTTAACGGCAATACTGTTCCTGACGGGCAGTATAAGCTTTGCGCAAGATAACCTTCCTGTCAGCGGCCAAATAGCCGGACACGACTACATTGACCTTGGACTTCCAAGCGGCACTCTTTGGGCAACCTACAACGTTGGTGCAACCAAACCTGAACAATATGGCTATTATTTCGCATGGGGCGAGACAGAGCCAAAGGAGGTTTATGCCGACTCAACATACAAATGGTTTAATGCCGATTCTAAAATTTATACAAAGTATAATTCAGAAGATGGATTGACCACTTTACAACCCGAGGACGACGCTGCGACAGCCAACTGGGGATCAGAGTGGCGCATGCCGACAAACGAGGAGCAGAGAGAGCTAGTAGAGGAGTGTCAATACCAAATGACGGAGGTCAACGGCGTGTACGGAGCGAAATTCACAGGAAAGAACGGCAACTCTGTCTTTTTCCCTGCCGCCGGCGGCCGTGTCGGTACGGGCCTCGTCAGCGTCGGCTACTTCGGCTACTACTGGTCGTCTTCGCTCCGCGAGAAGGACGAGGACTACGCTCGCGACTTGGGCATCGGCGAGAAGAACGTCTACTGGGGCGAGGGCGACCGTGGCAAGGGGTATAGTGTTCGTGCGGTCGCAAACAAAACAACTGATATAGAAGAATACGTTGTCTCATTCTATACACAAGACAGCGTCTTGATAGAAAGCCAGAAGGTGGAGAAAGGGAAATCGGCAACAGCTGTAGATGCACCTGTGGTAGATGGTTACGAGTTCATTGGTTGGAGCGACTCTTCTTTCACCAACGTCACGAAAGACTTGGACATCTATGCTCAATACAAAGCAATAACAAAGGATACCCTTCCTGTCAGCGGCCAAATAGCCGGACACGACTACATTGACCTTGGACTTCCAAGCGGCACTCTTTGGGCGACCTACAACGTTGGTGCAACCACGCCAGAGGAGTACGGCGACTACTTTGCGTGGGGTGAGACCAGTCCGAAGGAGAATTACAGTTGGACTACCTACAAGTGGTGCAACGGTAGTTATGACACACAAACCAAGTACTGCACCGACAGCGACCACGGCACAGTTGACAACAAGACAGTTTTGGAAGCTGCTGACGATGCTGCGACAGCCAACTGGGGCTCAGAGTGGAGGATGCCGACAAACGAGGAGCAGAGAGAGCTAGTAGAGGAGTGTCAATACCAAATGACGGAGGTCAACGGCGTGTACGGAGCGAAATTCACAGGAAAGAACGGCAACTCTGTCTTTTTCCCTGCCTCTGGCTACCCCATCGGCTCGGGTGTCTACTATGAGGGCTACAACGGCTACTACTGGTCGTCTTCGCTCGACGAGGAGTACGAGTACGGCGCTCGCCTCTTGAACTTCCTCGAGGAGGACGTCCGCTGGCGCTACAGCGGCTACCGTGACGATGGGTTTAGTGTTCGTGCGGTCGCAAACGGCACCTCAACCAGTGCATCAACCATCAGCAACCATGCATTGTTGGTTTATGCCGACAACGGATCTATCCACGTCGCCAATGCACAGCCAAACATGAAGATTCAGGTGTTTGATATGAACGGCAAGACGGTGGCTTCTGGTGCAACCGATGCTGAGGGAAGTGCGGAGATTAGGCTATCCGTTCTGAAAGGTGTTTATGTGGTGAGTGATGGCAACCAGTCGACGAAGGTGGTGGTTGAGTAGACTTAGGAGTTGATATTTCGAGAATCGAAAAATCGGTCAGAAATGGGGCTGTCTCCTATTTCCCATTTTGTATGCGAAAGAACTTTTTTTGTTGTTCTATCTCCCTACGAAGTTCCTCTGCTGTTGGCATGTAGGTTAGATATTTTGCTGCGTACAGCTGGTCGTTGCCATTAAGAACCCTTTTGCAACCTCACTCGCATACCAGTTTCGAGCGTCATTATTCGATTCTTGCAATAATATTCTAAAATGTGTCCAAGAAAGACGGATTGGACTTGTGGGTTTCAGAGTCTGAAACAAGTCTGTTGTTTCTTTCTCCTCAGATTCTCTACTCGTTGCGTAGAAAATCTCTGGAATAGAGGTGTTGCATTGCGACGCCTCTACAAAAATCTCTTAATTCTTAACTCTTAATTCTTAATTATTTATTACTTTT
>JAKSKY010000079.1 GCA_024401515.1 Paludibacteraceae bacterium
GGGGACGGTTCATCAGGCCGTCCTTTTTTATGCGTCCCAATTCACCAAGTACAATTTTCCCGTCGCACGGGTGAAGGCGGTGTAGAGCCATCGCAGGTAATCGGTGTTGATCATATCATCCGTGATGTACCCTTTGTCTAGAAAGACATTGCTCCATTGTCCACCTTGCGCCTTATGGCAAGTGACGGCATAGGCGAATTTCAATTGAAGCGCGTTGAGGAAGGGATCCTCCCGCATCTGTTTCATGCGATCCCGCTTGTTGCCGATGTGCATGTAATCCTCCTGTACTGCTTGGAAGAGGCGGTTGCTCTCTTCGTAGGTGAGGGAAGGGGATTCGCTGCGTAGTGTGTCGAGAAGGATTTTGGCATCCAATTCAATTTCGTAGTCTGGGAAGTAGAGTGTAGCCTCCGCGAAGTGGAAGCCATAGAGCTCTGTTCGTCTGCGTACACGTCTGATTTCCGCGATGTCACCATTGGCGATGAAGTCAAGCTTGCCGTCCGCTTCAGCCTGTTTCGTCCAGTAGTAATTGTTTTTTACCACCATGACCAAGTCTCCGGTGGAAATGTCCTCTTCCCTATAAAGAATTCTATTTCGTATACCTTCATTGAAGATGTTGGTCCTTTTGTTGGATCGTGAGATGACGATGGTTTCGTCCATACCGTCGCGGTTGTAGGCGGAGGATATCTCATCAATCAATTCCTCTCCGGAGACCTTTTTGACATCAGGGAAATCCGTGTCTACCTGCGGTTTCTCCCCCTCAATGCCCTGCATTAGCATTAGGCGAAGGCTTGTCGCATTGTAAAGGATGCCCGATTCGTCTGTTTGACGGACCACATCGGTCAGGAGATATTGGTCGATAGGGAAGCCATATCCGGCCATATATTCAGCGCACAAAGCGGGGCTCTCATCTTGTCCCACGGGAGGTAACTGGGCGGTATCTCCCACTAGGATCATACGACATCCGTCGCCGCCATAAACGTAGGACATCAGGTCGTCCAGCAGATTGCCTGTACCGAACACGGAATCGCCGGCATTTGCGAGCATGGATGCCTCGTCCACGATGAAAAGGGTCTGTTTGTGAAGGTTGACATTGATGGAGAAATCGCTATCGATGCTTCCCCCCACCTTTTGTCTGTATATCTTTTTGTGGATGGTCAGCGCCGAGTGACCTGAGTAGGAGGCCAACACCTTGGCGGCGCGTCCGGTCGGAGCCAATAGGATGACGGGTTGTTCCAACTCATCCATGGTGCGGATGAGGGCTGACACAACTGATGTTTTACCAGTTCCCGCATATCCTTTCAGTAGAAACACGTGGTCCAGGCCCTGCACCACGAATGTGCTGAGTGCGTCGATCAGCTCTTCTTGCTGGGCTGTGGGTTGGTGTGCGAAAGCACTTTTTATTTTATCCGAAAGAAAATGTTTCATCACATTTTTTGCAAAATTGTCACCTTCTTAAAACCTTTTTTTTTATTTTTGTGCTTTGAATATTAAAACGAAACAAAAATAACTATTAAAACAATATGAAAAACGTATTCCTAGGCCTTTTGGCCGCAGCTTCCGTTCTTTTGGCCTATATGTGCTACAGAAGCGTGATGAACCCTATTGAGTTCGATGAGCAAAAAGCGATTCGTGACGAGGCGGTGATCCAAAAGTTGATGAACATCCGTAAGGCTCAGATCGCTCATAAAGAGGCAACTTCAGTTTATGCGAAGGATCTTAACTCCCTTATTGATTTTGTGAACAACGGTTCTATTCCAAACATCGTGAAGGTGGGAGAGTTGACTGATGATCAAATGAAGGCTGGCTTGACAGAGGAGATCGCAGTCGCTTTGTCATCACAAGATGAGGCAAATAAATATGGTATCCACGACTTGGACTCATTCATGGCTAACTTCCGCCGTGATACAGTTTTGGTGAAGGTTAAGGAGTCTATTTTTGGTAAGGACTTTGACGCTAATACCCTTGGTGATGTTCCTTTCTCTGATGGCAAGAAGATCACTGTCGAGGCAGTTGATAAGTTTATGACCTCTTCTAACTTGGAGGTTCCTTTGTTCCAAGCATACGTTTCTTACAATGATTATTTGCAAGGTTTGAACAAGCAAGAGATCATCAACTTGAATGAGGAGGCAAAAACACGTAAGAAGTATGCTGGCTTGAAGGTTGGAGATACTTCTTCTCCTAACAACAACGCAGGTAACTGGGAGTAATCTTATGATAGAAATAGCGGAGTCATCGTTTGACCCGGCGAATTCGCCCAACCATACATTATCCATTCGGTTTTTACCGGATGGATTTTGTTTTGTCGTAGCTTCTCTTTCGGAGCGACGTCCGCTCTATTTTTGCCGTATCGCCGAGGAGGGGAAGAGTGTGGTGCAGCAGTTCTCCGAGCAATTCAATAAGCTTGATTCGTTGAGAAGGAAGTATAGCGAGGTTTATTTCTTGAACGACACCTCCGCCTATACGTTGATGCCTTCATCGATTTTTGATGAGGCTGATATGATGGCTTATTGGAAATTCTGTACCAATGGTAATCCGGAGGGTGTGCGTGTGTTGCGTAACCAATTGGATTTCTGTGACGCTGTCTTGTTGCACAGCATCCCTAAGGTGATCGCGGATCGTTTGTCGGAACGTTTCCCTTCCGTGAAGTATGTGCACCGCCAAAGTTTGTTGGTCTCTAAGATGATGGTTCAGAACAAGAAGAGCGGTGAGGACACGGTGGGTGTCTTTGTGGGGGAGGATTTCTTTGACCTTGTGGTGGTGAAGGATGGTGTGTTACAAATCGCCAACTCTTTCTCCAATAACAATAATGAGGAGTTCCTCTACTTCTCCTTGAACGTTTTGGACCAATTGAAGATAGATCCTTACAAGACCCATTTTGTGAT
Organism: Paludibacteraceae bacterium; assembly: GCA_024401515.1. Taxonomy (GTDB): domain Bacteria; phylum Bacteroidota; class Bacteroidia; order Bacteroidales; family Paludibacteraceae; genus UBA1181. The sequence continues at coordinate 2,883 of JAKSKY010000079.1, forward strand.
GTGTGGAGAGGTGAGGGAGAAGAGTTCGATCGTGACCTCTTTTTCTAAATATGTACATAATATCAGCGTGGATAACAAACCTAGTGTGGAGTTGGGTAAACTCTTCACCAAGTCTGAGGTTTGCACGCAACAGAATATTCTATTTGACTTGCCGAAATGCGAATAATTAGTGGAAAATACAAGGGAAGACATTTTGCTCCTCCGAAGAATCTGAAGGCTCGCCCTACCACGGATGTGGCGAAGGAGGCTTTGTTTGATATCTTGAACAATCGAATAGACTTTGAGGAGACGAGGGTATTGGACATGTTTGGTGGAACGGCCAGCATTAGTTTGGAGTTCGCCTCCCGCGGCTGTCCGAGTGTCACGTTACTTGAACTCAATTCCACCAATTATGCCTTTATCAAGAAGACCATCTCCGAGTTAAAGGCGGAGGAGATCAATGCCATCAAGGGTGATACATTCAAGTATGTCGAGAAGTGTTCCACCAAGTTTGATATGATCTTTGCGGATCCTCCTTACGATCATCCAAGGTTGCCGGAGATTCCTGATTTGGTTTTCCAAAACGATTTGTTGAACGAGGATGGATTGCTGATTTTGGAGCATCCTAAAACCTATAGTTTCGATTCCCATCCTAATTTCTTGGAACACAGGAATTATGGACATGTGAATTTCACCTTCTTTCAAAAGAGCGCCGAATGAACTACTTGATTCTTGACGATTTGCGTTTCCATGCCTTCCATGGCGTGATTCCTACGGAGAATATCGTGGGTGGCGAGTATAGTGTCTCTTTGAAGATTGGTTACGATTTTTCAAAGGCGGCGCAGAGTGATGATATCAATGACGCCATCAATTATGCGGTGATTTGCGACCTTATTAAGCGAGAGATGGAGCAATCCTCCAAGTTGATTGAGAACGTCGCTTGGAGGGTCCAACAGGCCATTGTGGAGGCCTTTCCGCAGATTCGGACATTGGAGACCACCGTTCGGAAGATTCATCCGCCTGTTCCTTACCAGATGGCGGCGTCAGCGGTGGAATTGCATTATGAAAGAGGCTGAATTTTAATAGATGATACTTGGTAGAGACGTGGCGTGCCGCGTCTCTTTTTTTGTCTTATATCTTCCCATAAGCAAACAAAAAGGGCATCCCGAATGGAATGCCCTTCTCTATGATTGTGAATCGTCCGATTACAACTTTGGACCTGCAGCAACCAAAGCCTTACCTGCCTCGTTGGTTGTGTACTTCTCGAAGTTCTTTTGGAAGCGAGAAGCCAAATCCTTAGCCTTAGTCTCCCACTCAGATGCGTTAGCGTAAGTATCGCGTGGATCCAAGATAGCTGGGTTAACGTTAGGCAATGCGGTTGGAACCTCGAAGTCGAACATAGGGATCTTCTTAGTTGCAGCCTTCAAGATGTCTCCTGAAAGGATAGCGTCGATGATACCACGGGTATCAGGAATTGAGATACGCTTTCCTGTTCCGTTCCATCCTGTGTTTACCAAGTATGCCTTAGCACCAGACTTCTTCATCTTCTTAACCAACTCCTCAGCGTACTTAGTTGGGTGCAACTCCAAGAATGCTTGACCGAAGCAAGCGGAGAATGTTGGAGTAGGCTCAGTGATACCACGCTCGGTACCAGCCAACTTAGCTGTAAATCCGCTCAAGAAGTAGTATTGAGTTTGCTCTGGAGTCAAGATAGAAACTGGAGGCAATACACCGAATGCGTCAGCAGACAAGAAGATAACGTTCTTTGCAGCTGGTGCGGATGATCCTGGTTGGATGTTGTTGATGTGGTTGATAGGGTAAGATACACGAGTGTTCTCAGTAACTGACTTGTCGTTGAAGTCGATCTTACCGTTAGCGTCAACAGTTACGTTCTCCAACAAAGCGTTACGCTTGATAGCGCCGTAGATATCTGGCTCGTGCTCCTTGCTAAGACCAATAACCTTAGCGTAGCATCCACCTTCCAAGTTGAATACGCCCTCGTCGTCCCATCCGTGCTCGTCGTCACCGATCAACTTTCTCTTAGGGTCAGTTGACAAAGTGGTCTTACCAGTACCGGACAAACCGAAGAAGATAGCTGTGTTCTCACCGTTCATATCGCAGTTTGCGGAGCAGTGCATTGAAGCGATACCTTGCAATGGCAAGTAGTAGTTTTGCATTGAGAACATACCCTTCTTCATCTCACCACCATACCAAGTGTTGATGATAACTTGCTCACGGGAAGTTACGTTGAAAGCAACGCAAGTCTCAGAGTTCAAGCCCAATTCCTTGTAGTTCTCAACCTTAGCCTTAGAAGCGTTGTAGATAACGAAGTTTGGCTCGAAGTTAGCCAACTCTTCCTTAGTTGGTTGGATGAACATGTTAGTTACAAAGTGAGCTTGCCATGCAACCTCAACGATGAAACGAACTGCCAAACGAGTTGCCTTGTTAGCGCCGCAGAATGCGTCAACTACATAAAGTTGCTTGTTTGAAAGCTCCTTCTTAGCGATGTCCTTTACTTGTGCCCAAACATCCTCAGACATTGGGTGGTTATCGTTCTTGTATGCGTCAGAAGTCCACCATACAGTGTCCTTTGACTTTGCATCCATTACAATGTATTTATCCTTAGGAGAACGACCAGTGTAGATACCAGTCATTACGTTTACTGCGCCAAGCTCAGTCTCTTGACCTTTCTCATAACCCTCAAGCGCTGGGTTGATCTCAGCCTTGAAAAGCTCCTCGTACGAAGGATTGTGTGCGATCACGGTAGAACCAGTGATGCCGTACTTTGATAAATCTAAGTTTGCCATGCTAACTTTTTTAATCAGTTATAATTGTTAATAAATTCTCTGTTTTAATTGTGGAATGGGTCCGCTTGGACTTTGCCCCACATATCACGCAAATATAATAATAATTTTTATTATTTCCGCCCAATAGGAAAAACCTTTTTGTTAATAAAATAGTTTCTTACAATTCTTCCATTTAGTCGTTTCGAATCTTGACTTTTCATAGCTTTAAGGCGTTTGAGGCAACAAAAAAAGCGGTTGTGGATATACCCGCAACCGCCTTTTTGAATATTCTATGTGAAGAAATACATATTACTTCTCCACGACAAGTTTCTTAACTGTCACACCATTCTCTGTTACGATGCGTACAATGTAGTTGCCGTTTTGCAAATCCGCGATTGAGAGAACGCTTTCGTTGCTCTTCTTTACGACAACACCCTCTGTGGAGATGATCTCAACGCTGATTGGTGTAGCACCATAAACGGTGATGGTTGAAGAGGCTGGGTTTGGTCCAATGGTGATTGGTGTGACTACGATGTTGTCGACGCCGGCTCCACCGCCTACCTTAGAGAAGCTGATCCAATCCACGTCGATCCAGCTTCCTGTGTTCCTGATGACCATGGTTTGCTCGCCTTCCTTTAGTGTCACAGGCTCCAATTTCACCTCATCGAAAACGCCCCATGCTCCAAGTTTTTCAACTTTGACATCGATGGTCACATTGGATTTATCGAACTCTACGGACAATGATCCGGAATCGTTTCCTTCGCCCAATCTCATGGAGACATTGTACTTGCCATCCTCTTGAACATCAACGGTGTAGGACATCCACTCGCCCTCTTGGAAGGAACCGACGGCAGCGCCGCCCTCGATCTCCTTGATATCCACGTCGTCCTTGCGGTAGAAGTTTGTGAAGTCGTCACAAACATTGCCTGCTGATTGGTCGTTATAGGCCATGCCAGCCTCACCTTCGTCATAATTTTCCGCTTCGATCTTTCCTGGAATAACCGCTGCTGTACCTCCGTAAGGCTTGTTTGGCTCAACCACCTTTACGGTTGCGGAACCTTTCACCTCGTCTCCACCGTTGGTGGTGACTACGACTGAGATGGAGTGGCTGCCCACTTTTTCAGGTGTCCAAGTGAAAGTTTCGCCCTCACCGATCTTCTCGGTACCATCATAGATGGCAACGCTCTTGATACCGTTCTTGTCATTGTTCAGCTTTACGGTGATGTCCACGTTGTTGCCAAGGACAATGGTGGATGCGCTTACCTCAACGCTGGCTGATGCGCCGCCTGCTGCCTTGCCACAGAATTTAGCCTTCGCGTTTTTAGCGGCGTCGGTAGCCATGTAGTTGCGCAACCACTTCATACCGCTACGGTCTGCACCTGTGCTGGTCACCAAACCGGTGTTGCTTCTCCAAGTGGCGCCGTTCACAAATCCCCACAAAGTGACACCGGAAACGAAGTCGGCCTCCCAAATAGGTTTGAAGGTCTTCTCCATGATGGTCTCAAAGGTCTGCTCATTGCCTTGAGAAATATCGTACTCAGTAACGTAACATTGCAACTCTCTACCTCCTGCTTGGGTGATGCCGTTGTGGATCTCCTTCAAGGTGTTGCCGAAGTTGTTGATGTTGAATTTGTCGTAATAGTCGTCCAAGTCGTGGCTTTGGTGTCCGTAGGCATCGATTGGAGCGCCTTGTTGAACCAAAGATCCGACCAATTTTATGAAATCATCCTTTTGCCATGTGAAGGTGTTGTAGTCGTTGTAGATCAACACGGCGTTAGGGAATCTTTTGCGTGCCATTCTGAATGCCTCGGCAATCCATTTATAGTCGTAAGGGTTACTACTGTTACCCAAAGCTTGGCTCAAAAGGTTCTTGAAAGATTTGCCTGAATATCCTTGCTCGTCACCTTCCGCATGTCCGCTCAACGCCTCGTTGACCACATCGATGACGGTCAAATCAGGGTACTTGATGGCAACTGCGTCAAACCAATATTCCACTTGTTGTTTCAATTCGGAAGCTGAACAATTGGCCAAACAGTGAGGCCATTGGCTGGTCCAAAGAAGTGCGTGGAATTTAAATTGTACGCCATGCTCCTTGCACCATTTATAGTGTGCGTCCGGGGTTGACCAGTTCCATTTTTGAACACCCTCTTGGGCGCTGCTCACTTTGCTGTTAACAACGACACCCCATTTGGTCTCATTCTCGCAAGTAAGCTGATCCCACAACTCTTCGTATTTCAAATTACCCACACCGGGCTGGATTTTATAGCTGGTGGTGATGTTACCCATGAACTTGCAAGGGTTCTGGTTCAACTGAGCGTCTGCCACGCCTATACCCATAAGCGCAGTCGTAATTAGTGTAATAATCTTTTTATTCATGTTTTTCGTGTTTAAAATTGTCGCGAATATGTTCTTTGTTTGCGGTTCCGATTATATCTAGAGGCTAATAGCGGATAATGGTTAGTTATCCTAGTGTTGTTTTCATAAACATTAATACAATAAAACCCTCGTACAATATAACCCACGTAAACTGTATAACAAATATAGGCAATCATTTTGGAATTGCAAGTTTTTAACAAAATTATTTCTTCTTCATGTTTCGATATTTGAGAATGAGGTTTTTATCTTATTTATAAAGAGTCATCCACCAATCGTTCATTGTTAATTTATTTGTAAATTCGCGCCGTAATTTTATAAATTATGACAGTAGAAGATTTGATGCAACGCACTTGGTCGAAGCGTTATGTGGTGGATGAAACCATGTTGAACTGCAACAATACGCTTTTTGGTGGCCGTGTGATGGCTTGGATGGACAAGGTGGGCCACGAACTCTCTTTGGAGTTGACGCACCAGACGACCTGTACGTCGTCCGCGGATAAAATCCGTTTCCGTAGTCCCGGTTATTTAGGGGAAACCATTGAGGTGATCGCGAAACCCTCCGAGTTGGGTCCTGTGAAGATGATCATGGAATTGACCGCCGTTGCCGATCCCGATGGAGAGAACCGTAGAGTCATTTTGACGGGTTATTATACTTTCATCCAGTTGGATGAGAAGGGGCGTCCGCACCGAATTAATTATTTCTTAGATTAATTATCATGGGTCCTGTTCAGTGAATGAATGGAGCGAAATATATAAAAGATGATTATTAGAATTTATCCTGAAAATCCCAACGAGCGGGAGATTGAGAAGGTGGTGCAATTTTTGCGTGACGGTGGATTGATTGTCTATCCCACCGATACCATCTATGGCTTGGGTTGTGATATTTTTAACACGAAGGCGGTGGAGAAAATCTGTCGCTTGAAGAACATTGATCCAAGGAAGGCGAATCTCTCCTTTATTTGTAGCGATCTGAGCCACATCAGCGAATATGCCAAGGTGGACAACAATACCTTTAAGTTGATGAAGAAGAATCTGCCTGGCCCATTCACCTTTATTTTGAATGGCAACAGCAACCTTCCGAAACTCTTCCGTAATAAGAAGACGGTGGGTATCAGGGTTCCTGACAACAACATCATCCGTGAGTTGGTAAAGGGTTTGGGCAATCCGATTCTCTCCACCTCCGTGAAGGATGATGACGATGAGATCTTGGAGTATTTCACGGATCCAGAGTTGATTCACGAGCGCTATGAGCATGTCGCCGATGTGGTGATCAATGGCGGTTATGGTACATTGGAACCCTCTACAGTGGTCGATTGCACAGGTGATGAGCCGGTAATTGTCCGTCAAGGTAAGGGCGAATTGGAATATTAATTACAGATAATATCTCCTCATAGGGCTAGCGCCCTATGCTAAATTCATTGTTCAAATGTGGGTTGTATTAGCATTATGCTCCGCTTTTTTATTAGGGGTCTATGACGTTTTTAAGAAGCGTTCATTGAAGGACAACGCCGTAATTCCGGTGCTGGCCTCCTCCATATTCATTTCAGCGGTGATTTTTATGCCCTTCTGGGTAGCCTCCATCCTCTCTCCTGAGACGATGTCGCAGACTAGTTTTTACGTGCCGCCGATGGATTTTCGTACCCATTTATGCATCTTTTTAAAATCTGCCATTGTCCTAGGATCTTGGATCTCAGCCTATTTTGGCATGAAGAACGTACCGATTACGATCTTTTCTCCTATTCGTGCGACCCAGCCCGTCTGGACGGTGATCGGTGCCTTTTTTATCTTCTCGGAGCGTCTGACTCCCTTGCAGGCATTGGGTGTCGTGGTCACCATCGGTTTCTTTTATTGCTTCTCTTTAGCGGGTCTAAAGGAGGGCATCTCTTGGAAGCGTAACAAGTGGATTTGGCTCATTATCCTCGCCACACTTTTGGGTGCGGCCAGTGGTCTCTACGATAAACATTTGATGCGATCATTCGATAGGGTGGGGGTACAGGTTTTCAGCACGATGTATCAGTCTTTGCTGATGCTCGTCATCCTCTTCACCATGTGGTATCCGAATCGCAAGAAGACCACGCCTTTCCAGTGGAGATGGACCATTGTGGGTATCTCCGTATTCCTTATATTGGCTGATTATGTTTACTTTTGGGCGCTCTCTTCCGAGAATTCCATGATCTCCATCGTCTCTACGATCCGACGCTCAGGCGCGGTGGTGCCATTTATGTATGGTGCCCTCTTCTTGGGTGAGAAGAACTTGAAATTGAAGGGCATACTGCTTTGTGGCATCTTGTGTGGTGTGGCGCTGCTGACGTTTGGAGCGTTGAGGTAAGAGCTTTTTTCGTGAAATCCATAATTGGCTATAAAAAAGGGCGGTGAACCATTTGGTTGCACCGCCCGATGTTTAATATAGGAACCCAAACATCCAAAGTGGGATGTCACGCAAGGTGGCATATTCAATGTCGTCCTTGACTATGTATGACTCCTCTATGGCTTTGATTTGTTTTGATGTTTTGTTTTTCCCGCCCACTTCAAATGTGTAATCATTTACCTCAAAATCCGCTTGTGTGGGGGAGGATACAATGGGGTACAAATCCTGTAAAAATTGGATGAAGATATTTTCTCGGATCGTTCCAATGTTAGGTTCGCTGTCTGCGAGGGCATAAGAGAGGTTTGGATTGTTCAAATATATCTTATCTATTTTTTGCAATACTTTTATGCCAGTGGCTTTTTCTCGAATTATGGCAATGAGTTGTGCCTTCTCTAAGTACATCAGATAATCAGGCAGTATGTTTCGTGAAATGCCTAGTTCTCTCTCTAAAACAGAGAAATTGGGTTTGAACGGGACGCTTTGGGCCACTACATAGAGCAATTTTTTGAGCTTTGCGCTTGACGTGATATTCATCTTTGCAAAGGTTGGTATGTCAAATTCCACTACCTGCTTCAATACGCTTTTGAGGCGAAGGATATAGTCGTCAGATTCTATAAAAAATGGATAGTATCCTCCCTTCAAATATTGTTTGAAGAGAGCCAACGGTCGATATTTCTCATAGGGGAATGCGACTTTGCCATTTATCACCTCTTTCAGTGTGTAAGAAGGGAATTGTTCTTGTAGGGTAATGCAGAGATATTCGCGGAAAGAGAGACCCTTCAAATGATACTCTACCTTTCTTCTGCTTAGATCCGCTCCACCTTGCTCCAGATCAAGAATGGATGAACCCGTGTAGACGACACGAAGGTCTGGCAAAAGATCGTATATGTTCTTTATTTCAGAAGACCAACCATCGTATTTGTGTATCTCGTCAATGTAGAGTTTCTTCCCGCCGTTATGATAAAACTCCTTTGCTAATTCAAATAGTCTATGGGTGGTAAAATAGAAGTCATCAGCGGTCACGTAGAGCGAGGTCTCAATCTCATCACTCATTTTTATGTGTTGGAGAACCAGAGTAGTTTTTCCCGTGCCTCGTGCTCCCAATATGGCCACCAATCTATTCTCCCAATTTATCTTATCATGAAGATAACGAATGAAATCGGTGTTGGTCCGATTGATCAGCAGTCTATATGTTTCAATCAGTGTATTCATATCCTATTCCAATAAATTTGATTACAAATATACTAAATTGCACGATAGAAGATGCAGTATTTACAAAAATCTGCATCATAGAATGTGCAGTTATTGGCATAATTTGCATAGTTGGATGTGCAGATTTCGGTAGATATTATAAAAAAAGGGCGGCGAACCATTTGGTTGCACCGCCCGATGTTTCTGCATCGAGGATGTTTTCATTGCGTTGCGGGCATCCACAAGGGGATGCCCCTACAACCCTTGATTTATCGGAAGATGGTTTTGCATGAGGCATTGCCTGGAAGGCAATATTTGAGTAACCGATTGCACCGATAGGTGCTGTCGGTCAGAGGCAAGGGTGAAACATCTGCCTGGAAGGCAGTACCACCTATTCCCAAGATTTACTTATCACTCTTCCTCCTATTACACTCTCGGCAGAGCATTTGGCAGTTTTATTCACATTCCAACCCCGCACATACACTTCACTGCGTTTCAGTGTATGTACAGGGTTATCAATGTAACGTCTTTCAGACGTTGAATGCGTAGGTTTACGGGGTTATTTATTCCCTTTCGCCCGATTATGCGTGGAGCAGAGCATTTCGCAGTTGATGATGTCTGTCGCTCCTCCTTTGCTCCAGGCGGTGACATGGTCGGCATCCATTTCCGTGAGTTTCCAAATCCGTGTCTTGTTACTGTTGTTCCCTATGGCACAGAGCGGACAGTTGGAATGACCAGCCGATTCCGCTGCTTTGGTCTGTTTGGCATAAACAGATTTCTTGATGGCTTCGTCGAATACTCTCACCTCAATCAGTTTGTGTTCTTGGCATCCTCCCAACACATATTCGTAGATGCCTTTCCTGTTCTTGACGTAAGGATCTCCATAGAGTTTTTTCACCGTTTTATCCACCTCTTCAGAACTATAGGCCTGCGTATGGTAAGATTCGTATAGACGGCCCCATTCCAGACCGCACATCTCTTTTTCTACACTCTTGAAGGTGGTCGAGATCCAGTCGATAACACTGGTGAAGTAGGCTTTCAGTTCGTTGATGTTGTTGTCTTGCCGGTGTTGGCTCATGTAATTATCAATGCATCCTTTGCTCACCCAATCCAAGGCGGTGTGTAGAAAATCTTGTCGGATGACGGAACCGGCCACGTATGCACTCCATTTCTGCACATTGGAATTCTGTGAGTTGGAGAATTCAGCCTTTGCAAGTGTGACGAATGGACCTGAATAGATGGCATTGAGCAATTCCTGCTCTTTGAGAGGAACACCTGCTATATTGATGGTTTTGAACCATTCTTTTATTTCGCTCTCTTCTCCTTCACAGATATAAATGAGCAGGGGTGTTTGCATGATCTTCTCCTGCAAATCTTTGGAGAGGCTACCGAAATATTGCTCCATTCCATTGACGTCCTTAATGGCGAACTTCTTTGTGAGGAATCGCCCGATAGAGGTGATGCGTTGTTGCCCATCCAATACCTCGTAGGTGTCGGCTCCCGTTTGGTTGAAATAGATGATTCCCAGCGGATAACCCTTGATGATGGAGTCTATCACCGCTACATCTCTTTTGCCGTCGGCATAGATGTAGTTGCGTTGGTATTCGGGCTGGATGGTGAGTTTGCCATCCAATCCGAACAATCCTTTCCCCTCCAACTCGTTGTATTGGAACCCTTTGCAGATATCTGCGATGGTGATGTCGGTACGGAGTTGTGTTTTCATGCGTATTCTACGTGTACTTTTACATTCCCATTGCTACCAGCACCCATAGAGATTTCAACTCCTTCTATAGGGCATGAGAAGTGTCCTCCCGCTTCACCGGAGATTTCAATATCCAACTTCTTTGCCCCGTTTCTTTTCCCTTCGGCAATGAGCTCTAATGCAGTTTTCGCTTGCTCTTCAGCCGATGGTGCAGATCCGAAAATCTTTCGGACAACATATATTGGAAGTCCTATTGTTGGCATAGCTATCATCAATGCCTTTTGGATGTTGTCCATACCTTCTTTAGTCGTTAAATCAAATGTTTTTGAAAAATCCATACTATTAAAATTTATAGGGTTAATAATTAGCTTTGTTTTTTGCGTATAAAAATTCGTTTATACTTCCTTTCATGTTCTACCAATGGTTGAGTAACGTTAAATTCTTTGTCCCAAAGTCCGTTAGAAAATCCAACTCCCTCACTTTCTGATGCCCCTAATATTTCAAACTGTTCGGGACAATACTTGTCCATAAAAGAAATAGGCACCCCCATTGCACCCTCGTAGTCAGAAGGAATCGCATCCGTGAAAGAAACTTCTATAGCATCGTAATTATCGTATTTTTGATAGCCCTTCTCTTTTATTTCTTTGTGTTTGCTGAATTTGAGGTTGTCCTCCATACTCATCAGTTGGATAGGTTGATGACGACGGCCGTGGTCGAGGTTGGTAAACCA